>JAHZEF010000022.1:1890-17059 GCA_019422005.1 Clostridiales bacterium | reverse complement strand
CATGGTACCGTCGTCGATTCTGAAGACCCATGAGGACTGGCATCTGTTTTTGGACAGGGATTCTGCGTCCCGCTGCAGTGCGGAGCTGCTGGCATCCGCCGGTGCGTGATTGAGAGAAGCCGGATGGAATACCAGAAAGATTATTGTTATATGTCGCTGGTGGATACGCTGCGGGACAAGTACCGCCGGCGGAGCCGGGAGGTATCCCGCCTGCTGGAGGAGCGGGACCTGGAGGGGATTGCCCGCCGTGCGGAACGGATCCGGAAGGCGCTGGAGGAGCAGCTGAGTTCCCCCCTGCTGGAATCCTGCCCGCTGGAGTCCGAGGTGGTGGATATCCTCCGGTATCCGGCATACCGCGTGGAAAAAATCACGCTGCAGGCCCTGCCGGGCGTTGCGGTGCCGGTGAACTTCTATCTCCCGGCCGCCGCCGGAAAGTACCCGGCGGCAGTGGTGACGATGGGACACTGGTTCCACGCCAAGGCCATGGAGAGCAATCAGATTCTCTGCGCGAATCTGGCAATGCAGGGGATCGCCGCCATCACATTCGATCCCATCTGCCAGGGCGAGCGCAATCCCTATTCGGAAGCGGAACTGGCGGAAATGTTCGGCCCGGACTCTGAGGATATGTGGATGGTGGGCCTTCATACGTTTGCCGGGAACCTTGCGTATTTTCTTGGGGAGAACCTCGGCGCGCTGTTTGTCCATGAGGCACGGTGTGTTGTCGACTATCTGTGCGCGCGGCCGGAAATTGACGCGGAGCGTATCGGCGCCGTGGGGCAGTCCGGCGGCGGCACGCAGGCCTGTTACCTGGCGGCGCTGGATCCGCGCGTCAAAATCTATATGCCGATCCAATGCCTGTCGCGTCTGGCGGTGACGCTGGACGGAGGCATCGGCGACTGTGAGCAGAGCTTTGCGGGCATCAGCGCCCAGGAGGGAGTGGAGCAGAGCGACCTCCTGTGGGCTGCGCTGCCCAAGCCGGTGATGCAGAGCGCCGGGCGGTTTGACTTTTTTTCCGTGGAAGGCGTGTATGACATCCAGGGTGAGATGACCGGGCTGTACCGGGTGCTGGGCCGCCAGGGGGATTATCAGCTGGCCATGGCGGACTGCGGGCATGAATTGTCTCAGGAGACCAGAGGGCATGTTTACCAATGGTTTTCCATGCAGTTTCTCGGACGGCCTGCCGAACCGGAGCAGCCGGTGGACGTTTTGCCGCCGGAGGCGCTGCGGTGCCTGAAACCGGGAAAGGCGGTCTGGCCGACGGAGGTTTACCGCCGGCATATGCTGGCGGAGAAGCCGCGCCGCGCCGCAGCGCCGGAAGCGCTGCGGAACGGCCTGAAGAAGCTGCTGGGGCCGCCCGACGGGCGCTGCCGCGTCGAACCCATTTCCAGATGCGGGGAAGAGAGAAGCGTCCGGATTCATACGGCCCGGGATCACAGCGCGTTCTGCCGGCTGGAAAAACGGGCTTCAGACACGCTCTGCGTCGTGGTGGCTCCCGGCTCCTTCAGGCTGGAAGCGCCCGATGCATCGGTGCTGTATGTGACGCCGTGGGCCATGGAGGCGGCCTATGGGAAAGCGGCCATGGGGTATGATTTGGAGACCTGTATGTTCAATACGGCCCTGGTGCTGGGGAAGAACCTGCTGTGCGAGCGGGTCCGGCAGCTTGCAGCGGCCGTAAACTGGGCCTGCGGCCAGGCCGGCGCGGTGAAAGTCCGGTTTGTGGGGGTTGGCGCCGGCAGCATTCCGGCCTTGCTGGCGGCCTGCCTGGGGACGAGGCTGGATCGGCCGGTCCTGGCGCAATGCCAGGTTTCAATGGAGGATCTGTTCCGCCAGATGCGGTTTTACCTCTGTGCGACCAATCTTCTGCCGGGCATGCTGCGTGTTGGGGATCTGCCGGATTTCTGCCGGCTGGCCCGGGCGGTGGTGCTGGATCCGCTTCACTGGGACGGCACGGGGTATACGCCGGAAGAGGCCGCGGCGGAGCACCGGGTTCGCTGTGCCTGCGGCGATCTGCAGGTACGTTTGCAGCGGTATTTTCAAAGCGGGGAAATCTGAGTGCAGGAGGCGTTTGAATGAAGCGGTGCATTCGAAATGCGCGCGTGATCCTTCCGGACACCGTACTGGAAAACGGATGGGTTCTGCTGGAGGACGGATGGATCCGGTCTGTGGGTGCGGGGGCGTGCCCGGCGGATGCGGAGGAGACGCTGGATGCCTGCGGCGGATATCTTTCCCCGGGCTTTGTGGATCTGCACGTTCATGGCGGGGGCGGCGGCGACTTTTGCGACGGACAGCCGGAGGCATGGCTGGCCGCCCTCAGGACGCATCTGGCCGGCGGCACCACCACTGTGGTGCCGACCCTGATGAGTACGGGCCTGGAGGGGATCCTGCGCAATTCCGACCTGTACCTGGAACTGCAGCGAAACTGGGAACAGTATGCCGGCATTCCGCGCCTGGGCGGCATGCATCTGGAGGGGCCGTATTTTTCGCAAATGCAGCTGGGCGCCCAGGATGCGCGGTTCGTGCGGAACCCGAATCCGGAGGAATATGAAAAAATCCTTGCCCATAACCCGCATATTGTCCGGTGGGCGGCGGCCTGTGAGCTCCCCGGGGCGCTGGAATTCGGCGACCGGCTGGCCCGGGCGGGCGTGACGGCCTGCATTGGACACTCCAATGCCACGATGGCCCAGGTGCAGGAGGCGGTACGGCATGGCTACCGGTGCGTGACGCATCTGTATTCCGGCTGTTCGTCGCTGCACCGCAACGGCCCTTACCGGGAAGGCGGCGTGGTGGAGGCGGCGTTCCTCCTGGATGAACTGGATGTGGAGGTCATCGGCGACGGGATCCATCTGCCCCCGGAGTTTCTGCGCCTGATCTACAAGCTCAAGGGCCCGGAGCGCATGGCGCTGATTACCGACTGCATCCGTCCCGGCGGACAAAACCTGCCGGAGCATACAACGGCGTACAGCGACCTGGAAAGGCGGCGGCCGGTTGTGCTGGAGGGCGGCGTGGCGGTGATGCCGGACCGCCGGAGCTTTGCAGGCAGCGTTGTAACCATGGACCGGACGGTGCAGGTGGCAGTGCAGCAGGCAGGCATCCCGCTGTGGGAGGCGGTGCGGATGGCTTCGCTGAACCCGGCGCGCATGCTGGGGCTGGATCAGGTGCTGGGAAGCATTGAACCGGGCAAACGTGCGGATCTGCTGCTGCTGGATCAGGCGCTGCAGGTACGGGCATGCTTCCTGGCAGGACAGGAACAGGCTGTGAAGAAGAATCCGCCGGGAACGGTGCAGCGGACGGGGAATCCGCGCCGCTGAAGCCGGCTGTGCCGGATTCACGGGCAGAGACCGCTGCCGCCGGGTGTGCGGGGGCGGTGAAAAGGCGGCGGAAGGCCGCAGGAGAGGCAGGGAGGTACTGCATGAAAAAGCAGGAGTGGCTGGAAACGCTGGAGAGAAGCGGGCGGCGTGGATATCCGGATTCCGTCCATCGCTCCGGGGATACGCTGTGCGCCATGGTACAGACGCCGGAGGGGAAAAAGCTGGCGGCGGAAGGGCCGGCGGCCGCCGGGTTTGAGGGCGTGCAGCAGGGGAAGGTCAGGCTTTGCGGCCTGACCGAACGGAACGCCGCAGTTTTGATGTCGCTGTTTCCGGAAACGGCTCCCACGGTCAACCGGGACGGCGGGTTTTCCATGGGATTGGGAGACCGGCTGGGGCTGGCCACGCCCGGACACGTCCAGGCTGTCGCGGAATACAGGGTGTTTCCTGTATTTGCGCAGCAGTCCATGCGGGAACTGCATCTGACGGGCCGCACCTATCGGCGGGTTATTGCCGATGCGTGCTTCGGTGTGTTCCAGTCCGGTTATGCCGGCGGCTACGGAGCGGACGGCGATCATTTGAAAACGCCGGAAGAGATCGCTCTGGCCCTGGACAGCGGGTGCTCCATGATTACGCTGGATTGCTCGGAGCGGATGTGCCCGGATGCGGCCGGACGGACCGGAGACGGCCTCCGCAGCGCGTATTTGGAGCTGCCGCCGGAACTGCGGCGGCGGCTGGAGGCGCGGTATCTGCAATGTGAACTGCCCTGTGTCGGCGTGATGGGCCGGGAGCAGCTGGAGCGGGCTGCGGTAATGTTCTGGAAGGCTGTGGAGCATGCCGTGGCCTGTTACGGCCGGATTCTGCCGGCGGGAAGGGCGGTGGACTTTGAACTGTCGATTGACGAGTCGCCGGCCGAGACGACGCCGGCGGAGCACTTTTTCGTTGCCAACGAGCTGCGGCTGGCCGGTGTGCGGCTGACCAGTCTGGCGCCGCATTTCTGCGGCCGCTTTGAAAAGGGTGTCGATTATCGGGGCGATCTGGAGCAGTTCCGACAGGAGCTGGTTGTGCATCAGGCCATCGCCGGCCATTTCGGCTACCGGTTGAGCCTGCATTCCGGATCGGACAAATTCTCAGTCTTTCCGGCGTTCGGCGCGGTCACGGGCTGCCGCGCCCATGTCAAAACGGCGGGAACCAGCTGGCTGGAGGCCATGGGCACCCTTGCCGCCGGCGCGCCGGCGCTGTTCCGGCAGGCGCTGGAATTTGCCATGACGCACCGGGCGCGGGCGGAGGCCTACTACCATGTGTCGGGCACCGTACAGGAGATGGTTCCGCCCGGCCGGCGGAGCGACGCGGAACTTCCGCAGTATTTGCAGGAGGACGCCGCGAGGCAGACCATACACATTATGTACGGCTGCCTGCTGGCCGAACCATGGTTCCGGGAAGCGTTTTTTGCCTGGATGGAGCGGGAAGAGGCGCAGTATGGCATGGCTTTGACGCGCCATATCCGGCGGCATCTGGAGGCGCTGGGCGTTCCGAAGCGCACAGGAATTACAATGTGAGGTGGTATGATATGAAGCTCCCGTTTCGTCCTGATTTCAGCGGGAATGTTGCCGTCGTCACCGGCGGCGCGGGTGTCCTTTGCAGTGAATTTGCGAAAGCCCTGGCCGCCTGCGGCGCCCGGGTGGCAATCCTGAACCGGACGCGCGAGCGGGCGGAAAACCTGGCGATGGAAATTGCGGACAGCGGCGGAGAAGCGCTGGCGGTGGAAACGGATGTGACAGACCGGGGATCGGTGGCCGCAGCGTACGAAACGGTGCGTCAGACGCTGGGCCCCTGCAGCCTGCTGATCAACGGGGCCGGCGGCAATGCGCCGGCGGCCACCACGGATGATGAATTCTTTTCTCCGGAATTGTTTCAGAGCGAAGACGGCAGGAGTTTTTTTGACCTGAAAGAGGATGGGTTCTCAGGCGTATTTTCGCTGAACCTCATGGGCACGCTGCTGCCGACGCAGTATTTTGCCAGGGACATGGCGGCGGCGGGCAGCGGGACCATCCTGAATATCAGTTCCATGAACGCCTTTTCCCCACTGACCAAAATACCGGCGTATTCCGCCGCCAAGGCCGGGGTTTCCAATTTTACCAAGTGGCTGGCGGTTTACTTTGCCAGGGCCGGAATCCGCGTCAACGCCATCGCTCCCGGCTTTTTCTCCACCCGCCAGAATGCGGCGCTGCTGTGGAACGCGGACGGAACGCCCACGGCGCGGACCGGAAAAATCCTGGCGGCAACGCCGATGGGGCGCTTCGGGCAGCCGGAGGAACTGATCGGCACCCTGCTCTGGCTGGCAGACCCGGCCTGCTCCGGTTTTGTCACCGGGATTGTTGTGCCGGTGGACGGCGGTTTTTCCGCATACAGCGGAGTGTGAGGCGCGGCTTATGGAATGGTTTTGTACTGCAGAAACATCGCAGGGCCTGAGCGGGCAGGAGATCCGCACGCTGCTGCTGCAGGCCCTGGAGGGCCGCATCCTGCGGCGGGTGCTGATCCTGCCGCCGGATTTTACCCGTTATCACTCCTATGCCGGTCAGATCACCAGCTTTTGCTACCGGGAGCTGACCCGGCGCGGCTGCTGCGTGGATGTGATGCCCGCGTTGGGGACGCACGCGCCGGTGACGCGGGAAGAGGCGGAGAAGATGTTCCCCGGCATCCCGTATGAAACGCTGCTGGTGCACCGCTGGCGGGAGGACGTGGTTGCCCTGGGGGAGATACCGGGCGCGTATCTGAAGGAAATCACGGAAGGCTGCTGGGAGGAACCGGTCCGGGTGGAGATAAACCGCCGGGTGGTGTCGGGGGAATACGATCTGATCCTTTCCGTGGGACAGGTGGTGCCCCACGAGGTAGCGGGCATGGCCAACCATGCCAAAAACCTGTTTGTGGGCGTGGGCGGCAGCGAGATGATCCAGAAAAGCCATATGATCGGCGCGCTGTACGGCCTGGAACGGATCATGGGCAGGGATCACACGCCGGTGCGGGCGCTTTTCGACTATGCGCTGCAGCACTTCCTCAGCGGAGTCCCTGTGCTGTTTGCGGAGACGGTCTGCACCGCCGACCGGACGGGTGTCCATGTCCACGGCCTGTTCATCGGGGACACGAGAAAAACGCTGGAGCGGGCTGCGGCGCTGGCGCGGGAGAAGAATCTGAACGTGCTGGAACGCGGCCTGAAAAAATGTGTGGTCTATCTGGAGCCGGGAGAGTATAAGAGCACCTGGCTCGGCAATAAGGCCGTTTACCGCACCCGTCTGGCCATGGAGGATCAGGGGGAACTGCTGATCCTGGCGCCGGGCGTGCAGCGGTTCGGAGAGGACGAGGCTGTGGACCGCCTGATCCGCAAATACGGGTACCGGGGGCGGGAGGAGATCCTGCGGCAGTTCCGGCGCCCGGAAAACCGGGACCTCCGGGAGAATATGGGCGCTGCGGCGCACCTGATTCATGGTTCGTCCGACGGCCGGTTTCAGATTGCCTATGCGGTCAGCGCGATCTCCCGGGCGGAGATTGCGGCGGTGGGGTTTCAGGCGGCGGATTATGCGGAAATGGCCGCACGCTATGATCCGTCGGCACTCCGGCCGGGCTGGAACACCATGCCGGACGGAGAGGAGATTTACTTTATTGCGAACCCTGCGCTGGGGCTTTGGGCCAGGCGAGAGGCCTACGGGGCGCTGCAGCCGTAACAGAAACCGACACCGGCAGAGCCGACGCAAAGATGCGTCCGGCTCTGCCGGTGTGTTTCCGGGTGTGTATGGAGCGGTGGGAAAGCGTGGTTTCCGGCTGTTTCTGCCGCCGCTGCAGAAACAGCGCGTTCTGAGGTGTTCCGGCGGCGGGCGGAACTGCGCTCAGCGATAGACTTCCGGCTTCAGAATTCCGATATAGGGGAGGTTGCGATAGTAGTTGGCGTAGTCCAGCCCGTATCCCACAACAAATTCATCCGGGATTTCAAAGCCGCAGTAATCGGTTTTCAGAGTTCCGGGGTGGCGGGCCACCTTGTCCAGAAAGCTGACAGTCCGGATGCTGGCAGGCTTCCGCGCGCCGAAGAATTCCCGAAGATAGGAAAGCGTCAGGCCGGAATCGATGATGTCTTCCACAATGACCACGTGCCGTCCGGTGATGTCTGTGTCCAGGTCCTTGATCAGCCGGACCACGCCGGAGGACTTGGAGGAGACACCGTAGCTGGAGACGGAAATGAAGTCCATGTCAATGCTGCAGTTCATCTGCCGGCACAGGTCGATATAGAAAAATGTGGCGCCCTTCAGAACGCAGATCATGACGGGCTTTTTATCCCGGTATTCTGCAGTGAGCTCCATACCCAGCGCTTCCACGCGGGCGGCAATCTGCTTTTCCGTAAAGAGAACCTGGGAAATGTCGTGTTCCGGTGTGGTAATTTTCATGGATGTGCTCCTTGTTTCAGCTTGCCGTACAGGCCGGATAACCGGCCTGTACGGCGGAATACGGTCACAGGCTGATATCCTCGGCAGCCAGCGTGCCGACGCGGCGGGCGGTTTCCAGGCAGCGGGAGGCGTAGCGCTCCACCTGTTCCGGGCAGCGGCCGATATACAGCATGGGATCCAGAATGGTACGGATCTCGTCCAGCCCAAGGCCGAAGGCCGGATCGGCGGCCAGGCGTTCCAGAAGGTCGCAGCCGAGCCCTTCTTTCATGCGGGCGGTGGCGGCCATGGAATGGGTGCGGATGATCTCATGCAGCTGCTGCCGGTCTCCGCCGCGCTTGACGGCTTCCATCATGAGGTTTTCCGTGGCGATGAACGGAAGGTATTCCACCACGAACTTTTCAACGATCTTTTCGTTGACGTGCAGCCCTTTTGTAACGTTCTGCATGAGCCGCAGGACGGCGTCGCAGCACAGAAACCCTTCCGGCAGGCTGATGCGCCGGTTGGCAGAATCGTCCAGCGTCCGCTCCATCCACTGGGCGGAGGCGGTCATGGGTGCGTTGAGCGCGTCGGCGATCAGGTAGCGGGAGAGTGAGCAGATCCGTTCTGCGCGCATGGGATTGCGCTTGTAAGGCATGGCGGAGGATCCCACCTGCTGCGCCTCAAAGGGCTCTTCCACCTGGCGGTCATGCTGCAGCAGGCGCAGGTCGCTGGCAAAGCGGTAAGCGCTTTGGCCGATGGAGGAAAGCACGTTCAGGATCCGGCTGTCCAGCTTGCGCGGGTAGGTCTGGCCGCTGACGTCATAGCAGCGCTCAAAATCAAATTCCGCGGCGATCTGCCGGTTCATTTCGTCAATTTTTGCGCTGTCGCCTTCAAAAAGATCCAGGAAGCTGGCCTCTGTGCCGGTGGTCCCGCGGCAGCCCAGAAAGCGGAGTGCGGAGATGACGTCTTCCAGCTCTTCCAGATCCAGCATGAAATCCTGCAGCCAGAGGCTGGCGCGTTTGCCCACGGTCACCAGCTGTGCGGGCTGATAGTGGGTGTAGCCCAGGGCCGGCATGGAGCGGTATTCCAATGCAAACTCGGCCAGGTTTTCAATCACGGCGGCCAGCTGGCCGCGGAGGTAGCGGAGCGCGTCGCGGTAGAGAATCAAATCCGCGTTGTCGGTCACGTAGCAGCTGGTCGCGCCCAGGTGAATAATTCCCCTGGCGTTGGGGCAGTTGAGGCCGTAGGCGTAGATATGGGCCATTACGTCGTGCCGGATTTCCCGCTCCTTGGCGGCGGCGGCGTCGAAATCGATGGGGTGAATGTTGGCGGCCAGTTCGTCCACCTGGGCCTGCGTGATGGGAAGGCCCAGCCTGTGTTCGGCACGGGCCAGGGCAACCCACAGACGGCGCCAGGTTTCAATCCGTTTCTCCGCGGAAAACTGGCGCAGCATAAACTGGGAGGCGTAGCGGGAGGCCAGGGGGCTTTCGTAGCGTTCCGTCATGACCGGCACCCCTCAGCGCAGGATGATGGCGTCGCGCTCCGGGCCGACGGAGACATAGCCGATGCGGCAGCCGACGGCTTTTTCGATATACAGCACGTACTCCTGCGCGGCCCTGGGAAGATCCTCCCAGCGGCGCACGCCGGAAATATCCTGCTGCCAGCCGTCCAGATATTCAATGACCGGCCTGGCGTCGTTCAGCGCGACGGGGAAGGGGAACTCATCGGTTTGAGTGCCGTTCAGCTCATAGCGGGTACACACCGGGATTTTCTCCATATAGGAAAGGATATCCATCTTGGTCAGGGCGATATTGGTCGCGCCCTGCATCTGTACGCCGTACCGGGTGGCTACGATGTCGATGGGGCCAACCCGGCGGGGACGGCCTGTGGAAACGCCGTATTCGCTGCCGGCCTCACGGAGCCTGTCTGCCTCTTCCCCGAACCACTCGCAGGTGAACGGGCCTTCCCCGACACAGGTGGAATAGGCCTTGACCACGCCGATCACCTCGTCCAGATGAACGCCGGGGCAGCCGGCACCCACCGGCGCATAGGCGGCGACCGCATTGGAGGAGGTGGTGTAGGGGATGATGCCGAAGTCCAGATCACGCAGCGCCCCGAGCTGCGCTTCAAACAGGAATTTCTTTCCGGCTTCCTGCGCGTCGCGCAGGAAGGTTACGGTATTGCAGATAAAAGGCTTGATCCGGTCGCCGAATTCGCGCAGCCAGGAGAGCATGTCCTCCAGCTTGTAGGGGGCGGCGCCGTAGACTTTCTCCACCGTCAGGTTTTTCCATTCCAGAATATCGGAAAGGTGGGCTTTCAGATGCTCCGGGTAAAACAGTTCGCCGGCCAGGATGACCTTCTTCTGATATTTGTCACTGTAAAAAGGCGCAATGCCGCGCTTGGTGGAACCGTATTTCTTATCCTTCAGACGGGCTTCTTCCAGAGAATCCAGGTCGCGGTGATAGGGCAGCAGCAGGGGGGTGCGCTCAGAGATTTTCAGATTTTCCGGCGTGATGGAGACGCCGGCCTTCATGACGCCTTCCATCTCCTCCCACAGCGCTTCGCAGTCCAGCGCGACGCCGTTGCCCAAAACGTTTACGACGCCCTTGCGGAAAATGCCGGAGGGCAGCAGATGCAGACCAAATTTCCCGTATTCGTTGACGACGGTATGGCCGGCATTGCTGCCGCCCTGATAGCGGATGACGACGTCATAATCCTGTGTCACCAGGTCCACCATGCGGCCCTTGCCTTCGTCGCCCCAGTTGATTCCCACAATTGCGCAGTTCGACATAATCAGTTCCTCCAAATATCAGACCAATTTCTCGTTCAATTCCCTTGCAGGCAATACGCCGCAAAACAACACGATCAGTATAATACGTTTTTTGATATTAGTAAAGAAGAAAAAACTAATGTTAAATATAAGAAATACTTATAAATGAGATAGAAAAATCCGGCAGAACCGGCCTGCGCTTTGCAGGGCGTCCGGTTCCGCCGGTACGGTTAAGGGCTGCTTTGGTTCGACACGCCGTCCGGCCCGGGACGGGGCTCCGGCGGCATGCCGTCGCCGACGGTAGTACGGTAAAGGCGCGCCAGAAAACGCCAGGTGGGACGGGAGATGTCGCCGTTTGGCTCCAGGCCCGCCCGGTCCTGAAGCCAGCGGACCGCGGCCACGGACTCCGGGTCGTGCACGTTCCCTCCGGTCACCGTGGGCATGGAGGGGTAATGGCTGCCGATTGCCAGCATCATGCCGTGCATCAGATAGAGATGGTCGTTGGTTTCGCCTGCGTGGATCACCTGGCCGGGCTGAAGGACCAGATAGACCGGCTCGGCCGGCCCAAGCTCCACGGAGACGCGCCGGAATTCGTCGGCGACGGCGTACCAGGTATCAATGTCGGTGATACCGGTGACCGGAAGGCCGCGAAACTTCTGAAAGGAGGCGACGGAGGCCATGGTGTCGCCGCCGTAGATCCCGTCCGGGACCAGGGAGAGGACCTCGGGATGGTATTGGGAAATGGTCCGAAGCATGGTCTGCAGGCTTCGGATGGGCTGGCCGATGGGTTCACGGTTGGCCATAGACTAAACCTCCTGTCTGGGATCGGCCATGCCGCTGTGCAGATCATAGCCGGGGAACTGGGCGAACCGGGTCGTCCTGGACAGACGCAGTTCCCCGACGCCGGCGGCCAGGGCGGTTTTTGTGGGATCATCGATCTGGCCGTTGGCCGGCAGGCCGCGGAAGGCCTGGAACTGCTTCAGAGACTGGCGGGTCAGGGAATCCGGGCGGCCGCTCAGGGGGGGATGCGTCATGCCGGGCGTGGCGTCTGCCACCGCCCCCAGCTGGAGCTGAAGCGTCCGGACGGTGGTGGCGGGAAACGGGTCGTTGTCAAAGGGGAACAGTTCTCCGCGGGACAATACGGCCTCCGCCGTACCGGCGTAGTCGTCGTAGATGGCGTCCCAGGTGACGGCGTCCACCTCTCCCGTTTCCGGGAGTGCATCCATCTGCTGGAATGCCAGAACGGCGCTTTTGGTTTCGGGGCCGAAGGTGCCGCTGACTTCCACGGGCGGAATCCGCGGATTGAATTCGGCGATGACAGCCAGCATGTACTGCAGGTGGGAGACCTTCTGGCCGCTGTCGCCCTCCCGTATGGCGTCCGGATATGCCCAGGAAATTCCGGTGAAGGTCTGCCCCTCGGAATTCAATTCCGCCAGCCGGAGCACGGCGACATAGAGCCGGACAAGCTGATACCAGGTGGCCTTTCCGACGATGCCGTCCACCGTCAGGCCGAAGATTTCCTGGAACTTCCGGACGGAGGCCAGCGTGATGGGGCCGAAAATTCCGTCCACAGGATTGATTTTCGGTATGGCGGGGTAATTCTGTGCAATCCGGTTGAGGGAAGTCTGAATGACTGTGACATTGGGGCCGGAGTCGCCCTCCCGCAGCGGTGTGCCGGGATAGGAGTTGGTGATGTTCTGTATGGGCGCGTCCACCACAAGTTCAATGTTGTCGCCGTAATAGGCGCGGAGGATTTCCACGGAGTTGTAGCCCTGCTGCGCCAGCTCTTCGGAACCCCACTGGCTCATGCCGTCGCAGGTGACGGTGGTGCCGTTGCAGAAAGAAGCGGCCAGAGGCTCGACAAATCCCTGGCGCCGGATGTAGTCGTTGAACAGCTCATCCACCAGCTGGGATATGTTTTCAAAATAATTTCTGCCGTTGACGAAGGCCTGGTCAAAGGCTGTGGAATTGGTGATATTGAAATCATAGCCGCGGCTGCGGTAGAATTCGGTATAGACACGGTTGAGCGCGAACGAAATCTGTGCCAGGATGTTGGCGCGCAGAGCGCTTTCATCCCAGGTTGGATAGATTTCGCTGGAAGCGACATTTTTAATATAGTCCGGAAACGGGATCGTGACGTTGGGCGCGCCGGAGGCCGGCGTGCCAAGATGGACGGTGATCTGCTCCGGTATGTAGGGAATCACTGTGGGCATCGGCACACCTCCTCACAGGTTCTGCGGCGGAATATCAAAAATTTCCGTATGATTCCAGGTGGACGGCGCCAGATTCAATGGGATCAGCTGCAGATTCTGAATGGTGACGGTATCCGGGAACAGCTGGACGTCCTCCACCACAATCCTGTCGTACAGCGGATGGTCCGCCGTGATGCGGACCAGGGCGAAAGGGCGTTCCGGAGACGGGGCGAGACTGAGCGCCAGTTCCGGCGTCGGCAGCGTCAGCGGCTGAATCCTGCCGCTCTCATCGGTCAGACGGACTGCCAGCAGCTCCACAATGCCGTCCGGCTCTCTCTGCGTCACCGTGATGGTAACGCCTTCCACGGGAATCTGTGCGTCGGATGTATATGCGCGTGCGGAAAAAACGCCCTGTGCCGGCATAGATTCGCCTCCTTTTTGAAATTCCATGTGAACAGTATATGCGGCGGCCGGCCGGATTGTACCTGTTTCAAATTGAAAATATCGCCAACCATACTTTCTGCGGCAGCGGGCATACTATTCCTGCAGCAAAATGCAATCATTTTTGAAGGAGGTCTTTCCTATGGATTGTCGTGCCAACAAATGTATTGAGTGCTCCGTCGTTTCCTGTGCGCATCACTGCGACGCAGAGAACTACTGCTCGCTGGACAAGATCAAGGTGGGTACGCATGAGTGCCACCCCAGCATGGACCAGTGCACCGACTGCCTGTCTTTCCTGAAGAAATAAGAAAGCAGCGGAGCGGCCGCCGATCTGCGGCGGAAGCGCAGCGCCTCACTGATGGCACGGAATCCCGTGCTGTCAGTGAGGCGTTCTCTGCTGTTCCGGGAGGGATACCGGAACGGCGGGATTTCAAACGGCGTTTTCCCCGCCGGCTGTCCAGCCGGCGGGGAAAACGCCGAAAAATTTCCGGAAGCTCAGCGGTAATAACCAAATCCGCCGAAGGGGTTGCAGCAAAACCCGCCGCAGCTGTTGCAGAGGCACAGGGCGAGGCAGATTTTACCCAAATTGAAATTTATGGGGTAGGCGCGCTGCGTCTGCTGATAGACGCGCCCGGTCTGCTGAAGCTGCTCCAGGGTCTGGCGGTACCGGGGGTTGCCCGGCTCCATCTGCGCGGCGCGGCGGGCATGGTCCAGAGCGGTCATGCGGTTGCCTGCGCCGGAATTGGCCAGGGCGCTGAGGTAGTACCACTGTGCCGTCCGGTCAGCGTCCCGGACGCCGGACAGGGCGTTGATGGCTTCCGTATAACGCCCGAAGTTGAGATAATTCTGCGCAGCCTGCATTTCCGGGGGCGTCGTCCGCGCATATTCTTCCTGCTGTCGGCGCTGGGCCTCGTACCAGGCGGAAAAGGGGTCTCCGTATCCGCCGCCGTACCCTCCGCCTCCGTAGCCTCCCCCGAAGGGGCCTCCGTATCCGCCGGCGCCCTGCTGACGGTAGGCTTCCTGCTGCGCCTTCTCCGGATTCTTGATCTGCTCATAGGCGGCGTTGATCTCGTTCATTTTCCTGGCGGCCGCCTCGTCGCCGGGATTCATGTCCGGATGATATTTCTTGGCCAGCCGGCGGTAGGCCCGTTTGATCTCCTCGTCGGATGCGTCAGGCGACACGCCGAGGACTTTATAGGGATCGGGAATCATAGGGGCCTCCTTCGTGATTGGTTCGGGTTTGCCTGTCCAGCGCCTGGGTGTATTTGAGCCACACGCCGGAATAGAGAATATTGCGCATCAGATCCGCGTCCTGTACCAGCGGCAGACGCTCAAAAGCCTCGGTACATTCCGCAATCAGCAGGGTCAATTCCTCCTGAAAGTCTGCGAGCGTCCGTCCCTCTGCCGCCAGAGCGGACAACGGGTTGTAACGGCTCTGCCTGAGATCGTCCTCCAGATCCACAGCGGCGTCCAGCGTATAGATGAACCGTCCGAGCCCTTCGCCCACAGTTCGGAGCAGGGGGGCCCAGTGGTCGTCCTCATCCGGGACAAACAATTCCCCCATCAGGCGGCCAAAGCAGTTGGCGGCGCCGTCCGGGTCCGGCAGGCCGCTCCTCTCCAGGCCGGACAACTGAGAAAGGCATTGAGCGATGGCGGCGGACTGGCGCGGATAATTCCGCGCCGCTTTCGCACGGCCGCCGCGAAACACCTGCGCCTCGGCAAGGGAAAGCACGCTGCGGTCGTCGTTCCAGTCGTCCATGCAGTTGTCATAAGCCAGCATAATGTTCATGGCCGCGCAGTAACGGGTACAGCGATTCTGCCAGTAGGGCCGGCGGCGCAGCGGATGCGCGGCGCACCGGGATTGGCTGGCCGTTTCCTCCGGCTCATAGAGGGAGCTGAGCAGCAGCACCAGAAATGTCATATCATAATTCAGCGACAGGCGGCTCAGTGAGGAAAATTCCGTCCGGATCATGTGGCACAGACCGCAATAGCAGCTCTGATAGCGCTGCTTCTGGGCCTCGTCCAACAGGGTCAGGTTGGCGATGA
>JAHZEF010000022.1:0-1880 GCA_019422005.1 Clostridiales bacterium | reverse complement strand
CACGGCGGCTCCTTACGAAAATACTGATTCTGACATCCTATCATACCGGATAATTGTTACAGAATTATAAATAAATATGCGAAATCTAACGGGAACAGAAAAACTTTTTCCATGTTTTCAGGTTCAGCTTTCCCTCTTCCGACAGACGGCACAGAATACCGCCGTAGAACAGAATGCTCATGCAGATATAAAGCCAGAGCATTGCCAAAACCAGCGTGGCCATGCTGCCGTAGAAGCGGGAACCGCCGCCGTAGTCGATGTAGATGGAAAACAGGTACGAGAATGCCAGCCAGCCGACAGCCGTGGCGACCGCGCTGGGAACCACGTCCCGCAGATGCATTTTTTTTGCCGGGAAAAAGGCGAAAATCATGCTGAACAGCAGGGCCAGCAGCCCGGTGGTAAAGAGAAACCGGAGCTGCACCAGCCGTGAAACGGCGTCTGCAAGCCAGAAATCCCAATCCTCGGCCATAGCCACCAGCCGGCGGCCGAAGACCTGCAGCCCCAATGTGAAAAACAGGGCGAGAATTAAAAGGAACGTATAAAAAATTGCAGTCATGCGGCGGCGCAGATAGCTGCGGTACTCATCAGAGCCCAGGATGGAATTGATGCCATTGAGGATCCCGAAGACGCCGCGAGAGGCGGACCACAGGGCGACCAGGACCGTCACCGAAACGACGGCCAGCACGTTGGAGGTATAGAGTTCCCGCATCAGCCCCTCCGCCAGCCCCATCAGCGCTTCCGGCAGAATGTTTTCCAGCATGCTCAGCAGATCCTGCAGCGTCAGCGGCAGATACCGGAGCAGCGACAGCACCAGCGTCAGCAGCGGGAAAATGGACAGAATCATAAAGAACGATGCGCTGGCAGCCAGCGTTGAGACTTGAAAGCCCGAAAAATAGCGGGAGGCGGTTCTCAGTCTGTTCAGCAAACGGCCTCTTCCTTTCTACAGCAATACCGATAGGATACCCCATCTGATGAAAAACCTGCCGCGGTGCAGACAGTATTGGAAAAACGGAAAAGCTGTGCTATAATGCGGTCAGAACCTTTGCAAGCAGAGGCTGAACCTATTTATTGTACAGAATTTTCAGGAGAGAAGCAATATATGATCCGTATTTTATTTGTATGTCTGGGAAATATCTGCAGATCCCCCATGGCGGAGTTCGTATTTCGGGAGCTGGTGCGGAGGGAAGGACTGGAGGACAGGATTACGGCGGAGTCGGCCGCTACCAGCACGGAAGCGCTGGGCTGCAACGTCCATGCAGGTGCGCGGCAAAAGCTGCAGGAGGAAGGGATTCCGTTTGCCTGGCGCCAGGCCAGGCAGATTGAACGGCGGGATTATGCGCGTTTTGATCATCTGATTGGGATGGAAACACGCAATGTATCCGCCATGCGCCGGGCATTCGGCGGAGATCCGGAGGGGAAAATCTGCCGCCTGCTGGATTATACCCAGAGACCGCGCGATATTGCCGATCCCTGGTATACAGATGACTTTGACGCGGCCTATCGTGATATCCTGGAAGGCTGCGGGGCGCTGCTGGAGGCGCTGCGCCGGGAGCTGTAGCAAAACCCCCTGCCTGCGGGAGCGTCTTCCGTAGGGCGGGGGGTTTTATACAGGGATTCACGGACGCAGCCGGAGGCGGCGCTGCAGCTCCTGCCCGGCCCGGATGCGTTCGGACGGCTGTGAGCGGCTTGCCGCCGGCAGCCGCCCTTTCCCGGGCGGTCAGGCCGCCGTATTTTCCGGCTGCGGATCCAGCCGCCGGCCCATCCAGTTCACCAGAAACCAGATGGGGATACTGATAATGCCGCCGGCCATGATATCCAGCACGGAATGCTGCTTGCTCAGGACAGTGGAAAGGCTGATCCGGACAGTCAGGCATGTAATC
>JAHZEF010000219.1 GCA_019422005.1 Clostridiales bacterium | reverse complement strand
CTGACCGGCCGGAAGATCCTCGTGGATACCTACGGCGGCTATGCGTCCCACGGCGGCGGCGCGTTCTCCGGAAAGGATCCCACCAAGGTGGACCGCAGCGCGGCGTATATGGCGCGCTACATTGCGAAGAATCTTGTAGCGGCCGGGCTGGCAAAGCGGTGCCAGATTGAGCTGGCCTATGCCATCGGCGTGGCGCAGCCGGTTTCTGTGCTGGTGGATACTGCCGGCACCGGCCGCGTCAGCGATCTGCGCCTTTCCGAGCTGGTGCGGAAGTGCTTTGACCGGCCGGCCGATCTATCAGCAGACGGCGGCCTACGGGCATTTCGGGCGTCCGGATCTGGACCTTCCCTGGGAGAAAACAAATTGCAAAGAGCAATTGCTTGCAGAGGCCTGATGTGGTATACTAAGGGCATTCAGGGTCGGAGTCTGCCGATCTGTGTCTGAAAGGGCGTAACGAATGAAGAAAATTGAAATCATGGGTTGCGGCTATATCGGTCTGCCCACTGCGATTACATTTACGCTGGCCGGCTATGAGGTCTGCGGCTTTGATATTCAGGAACGGGTGGTCCGCACCCTGAACGAGGGAAAGATTCATATTGTGGAGCCGGGGCTGCAGGAGGCCATGCAGGAAGCCATGGCCACTGGCCGGCTGCATTTCACAACCAGGCCGGAGCCTGCGGATGTCTTCATCATCGCTGTACAGACGCCGTACCGGGAAACGCCGGAAGGGAAACGCGTTTCCGACATGCGGTATGTGGAATCCGCTGCGCGCAGCGTCGGCGGCGTGATCCGCCCGGGGAATCTCTGTGTGCTGGAGTCCACCTCGCCGCCGTATTCCACGCGCCTGGTGGAATCCATTGTTTCGGAAACCAGCGGCATTTCCGCCGGAGAGTTTATGACGGCCCATTGCCCGGAACGGATTATTCCGGGACGGATGCTGATTGAGCTGCGGGAGAATGACCGCATCATCGGCTCAAACCGCCCGGAGGCGGCGGAGTATGCGAAAGAGATCTATGCCCGGGTGGTGACCAAGGGAACCATCCGCACCACGGATGATCTGACTGCGGAAATGTGCAAGCTGACGGAAAATACGTTCCGCGATATCAACATCGCGTACGCCAATGAGCTGAGCAAGGTCTGCGACCGGCTGGGGATTGACGTGTTTCGGCTGATTGAACTGGCCAACTGCCATCCGCGCGTGAACGTCCATACGCCGGGCGTTGGCGTCGGGGGGCACTGTATCGCCGTGGATCCGTGGTTTATCCATGAGAAGTTTGAAGAGATCACGCCGCTGATTTACAATGCGCGGGTTATCAATGATACCAAGCCGGACTGGGTAGCCGAGCGGATTGCGCGGGACGTCAAACCCGGCGCCAGGGTCGCAGTGCTGGGCATGAGCTTCAAAGCCAACATCGACGATACCCGGGAGAGCCCGTCGGTGAAATTTGCAGAACTGCTCCGGGCGAAGGGGTATGAGGTTGTGGCCTGCGAGCCGTACATTCAGGGAGAGGTTGCGGGATTCCGGAATCACAGCCTGGAGGAAGCGATGGCGCTCTGCGATTATGCCGTGGTGACGCTGTGCCACGATGTGTTCCGGCAGAACCGGCAGCTGATTGCAGCCAAGCCGTTCTATGACTGCGTGGGACTGATGAGAGGATAAGCCGCGAATGTTTTCGGCGGCAGAGGGGAGGGCCTTCCGGCCCTCCCTTTTCCTGCATGCCGGGCGGGTGCGCATCCGAAGCGGGTTCCCCAAACCGGCGGCGGGGAGAGCCTGCGCCGCGGCCCGGCGCGGCGCATCTCCGCGGAGGGATGGATTGCCGGGAACGGGGGCTGCTGACCGGCAGCCGCCTGCGGGAAATCGGACGCCGGCCGATGAAAAAATGCAGGGCGGGCTTGCAAAAACAGCGGGAAACCCATACAATAAAGGCATCACAATTGTAAAGAGAGAGTATGCCATGAAATACTTGATGGGGCGCAGAGGGTTTGCGCTGAAGGTTATGGAAAAGGCGGTTCCGGAACCGGGGCCCGGGCAGGCGCTGGTGCGGGTATTCGGCTGCGGCGTCTGCGGTACGGATCTGCATTTCCTGCGGGTGTGCGATGACTGGACGGCGCTGGGGCATGAGATCTCCGGCGAAGTCGCCGCAGTGGGCAGCGGGGTGCGGGCCGTGGCCGTGGGAGACCGCGTGGTGGTGGAAGACGTGGGCGCCTGCGGGCGCTGCGCAGCCTGCCAGAATGGAAAGCCGGAGCTCTGCACGGACATGCTGACGCTGGACGGGCAGTCGGGCATGGGGGAGTATCTGGTGGTACCGGAGAGCATGCTGGTCCAGTGCGGCGGCCTGAAGCCGCTGGAAGCGTGCTTTGTGGAGCCGCTGACGGTTTGCGTCCATGCGGTGCAGGCGACACAGCTGCCGCCCTGCGGAACGCTGGCGGTCTGGGGCCTGGGGCCGCTTGGGCTGATGAGCATCTGCGCCGCGCGCTGCTTTGGCGCCGGGCGGATTGTAGCGGTGGCTTCGAAAAGAGGGACGGCGCGGAACCTGCACCGGTCTCAGCTGGCCATGGAACTGGGCGCGGACGCAGTGCTCTACTCCGACGACAGTGATTTCAAGTCGCAGCTGGACGCCCTGGGCGGCAGGGTCGACGCAGCGCTGGTGACGTCGCCGCCTGCAACGCTGCCGGCGGCGGTGGAAACCGTCAGCTATGGCGGCCGCGTGGTGCCGATCGGCATCGACCTGGGTGGGGGAAGCCGGGTGACGCTGGATGTGGATCACCTGATCCTTCAGAAGAAAACCATTGCGCCGGTGCTGTCCGAGCCCGCGCTGCAGTTCCCTCTGAGCGTGGAACTGCTCCGGAGAGGCGTGGTTCCGGTGGACCGGCTTTTGACGCATCAGGTGCGCCTGACCGACACGGAGGGGCTGCAGCGGATTTTCCGGGAGGATCCCACGGTTATCAAGGTCATTGTGACGCCGGAGGACTGAACAATGGAGGGGAAACGGGCAATGAAGCAATATGGATATGGCGTGGATGTGGGCGGCACCTTCATCAAGTTCGGCCTGCTGGACCGGGAGGGAACGCTTTTGGATCAGTGGCAGATCCCCACAGATGCCAGTGACGAGGGAACCCATCTGATTCCTGGTGTGGCCGGGAGCCTGCTGGCGCATATGCAAAGCCGCGGCCTGACCGCCGCGGACCTGTTTGGCATTG
>JAHZEF010000218.1:1299-3227 GCA_019422005.1 Clostridiales bacterium | reverse complement strand
GGAACTGAAAAAGAAAGATGTCATCATCATTTATATATCGCACCGGCTGCAGGAACTTTGGGAAATCTGCGACACCTGCTGCGTGCTGCGCGACGGCGTGTTCACAGGGACGCTGGACATGCGCACAGCGACGCACAAGGAGCTGCTGCATCTGATGTTCGGCGATACAGAGATCAAATCCAAGCCGCATAACCTGACGGTTCAGGAGCAGGTTGTGCTGGAGGCGGAGAACCTGACGCGGAAAGGCGCATTTGAAAACGTGTCGTTCCGACTCCGGAAGGGCGAGGTTTTGGGGATTGCCGGGATGCTGGGTTCCGGCCGGTCGGAACTGCTTCGGGCGATGTTCGGGATCGACCCGTTTGACAGCGGGACGGTTGCAGTGGAAGGGGAGCGCATCCGAAAACTGAGCCCGGAGGTCATGAAGGGTCACGGGCTGGCGCTGACGCCGGAAGACCGGAAGTTTGAAGGGCTCATCCAGATCCATTCCATAGAAAGCAACCTTTGCAATGCAAGCCTGCGGAAACTGTCCGGGAAACTGTTTATGCACCGGAAGGCGGAACGGGAGGCGGCGCTGCGGCAGGTGGAAGACCTCCAGATCAAGGCGGCGAGCCTGGATCAGCCGGTTATGAGCCTGTCAGGCGGGAATCAGCAGAAAGTGGTTGTGGGCAACTGGCTGAATACATCGCCCAGGATTATGTTTTTTGACGAGCCGTCCCGGGGGATTGATGTGAATGCGAAGCAGCAGATTTTCGACATTATCTGGAAGCTCTCCGGAGAAGGCGTATCCAGCATTGTGGTGTCCTCTGAGCTGGAGGAGCTGCTGGAGGTTTGCCATCGGATCCTGATTATGAGAAATGGCCGGATTACTGGTGAAGTGATGGCAGATGCGATCCAAATTGAGCAACTGTATTCCATTTGCATGGGAGGAACAATTGAATGAACGCCGTAAAAAAGAAACATACGATTGGCGGCTTTATCGGTAAAAATGTAATGCTCTGCATTCTGCTGATTATGGTCGTGGTTCTGTCCATCGTGGCGGACGGTTTCCTCAGCATTGGAAACATGCTGGGAATTCTGCGCAGCGTGGCGATCACCGGCGTAATTGCCTTTGGCATGACAATGGTGATCATTGCCGGCGAAATCGACCTGTCTGTGGGTTCCACCATTGGATTGTCCGGCGTGATTGTGGCAAAGGTCGCAGGCGCTCTGGATGCGGCGGGCATTATGCCGCTGCAATATGCGGCAATCGTCGGAATGCTTGCAGCGCTCCTGCTGGCGGCAGTGATTGGATTCCTGGTGGGGAAAATCCGGACGCGCTTCCAGATTCCCACCTTTATTATCACCCTGGCGATGCTCAACGCACTCTATGGTACGGCGGCGATTATTTCCAACGGCTTCCCGATTACAACGCTGCCCTCCTGGTATGGCTTTATCGGCGCCGGCATGCTGGGCCGCATTCCGGTTCCGGCGCTTTGGCTCCTGCTGGCCTTTGTGGTGTCGCTGATCCTGATGAATTATACACGGTTTGGCCGCGAGATTTATGCGGTAGGCGGCAACCTGGAGTCTGCGCGCCTGTCCGGTATCAACGTGAGCCGGATCAAGATCTCCGTTATGGTCATTGTGCAGGTCATGGCGGCGTTTGCAGGGATTATTTTGTCCTCTCAGGTATACTCCGGCTCTGCTTCCTTTGGGCGCGGTTATGAGATGGATGTGATTGCGCCGGTGATTATCGGCGGCGCGTCGCTGAACGGCGGCATAGGAAAAGTGTCCGGTACGCTGATCGGCATCATCTTCCTGGGAATCCTGCTGAACGGCATGACCCTGCTGGGCGTGGACGACTATGTCAAATATGTGGTCCGCGGCCTGGTCATCCTTCTGGCGGTTTTGGTGAATGCCGTTCAGGAAGAGCTGGCCAGGAAGCGCTGAGT
>JAHZEF010000218.1:0-1289 GCA_019422005.1 Clostridiales bacterium | reverse complement strand
GGTTCGGCGTATTCTGCCGTGCCGGATGCTGTTCCTCCCAGTTCCGGCTGACGCTGCGGCCCTGCAACCGGCCGCAGCGTCGTTTCTTCTGATGAAGAAACCCACGTCCGGGCCAGAGAAGCCGAGAGGCCGGCCTGAACCTGCCTGCGGAGGGGCTTCGGCGGCCTGCAGGCAGAGATGTATGAAGGAACGCCTGTGTGCAGCAGCGGCCGCCGCATGGGACGGCATGGCCGGCCGGAACCGGCGGGGAGAAAAACTCGCAGCGGACGGGCGGGCGTTGAAACGGTCTGGAGAAAAAATGAAAACGGGAGGGCCGCCCTGTTTCCTCTGCGGCGATTTGGCAAACCCGGGATTGGATGGAACCTGCGGCCTGTGTTCCGGTATCGGCCGTCAGCGCGGCGGAGGGGACAGGGGCCGGACGAAAATGGGGATTGACGCAGTGATGCGGATCCGGTATACTATCAGTGTTATATCAGAGGGGGTGATCGGCCGCAATGGACAGTGAAGAAAGCGACTGCGACGGTTCTGCGCATTGGTATTTGAAATGGAGTCCGGCATACTCGGGCCGCGTCTGCGCGCGGGGCGGGTATGTCTTTTTGCGTTTATGGCGGCTGGCTCCCGCAGTGGATAAATTGAAACTTTTTCCAAACGGGAGGAACAAAAAGCGGTATGGACCATAACAGTATTTCCATGATCGTCGTCATGGCGGCCCTGGTTTTGATGTCGGCTTATTTTTCTGCAACGGAAACGGCGTTTTCCTCGCTGAATTCTGCGCGCCTGAAGGCGATGGCGGAGCGGGGGAACCGGAAGGTGGCCCTGGCGCTTCGGCTTGCAGACCAGTATGACCGACTGCTTTCCACCATCCTGATCGGAAACAACATCGTCAACATTGCGGTGGCTTCGATGGGGACGGTGCTGTTTGTCCGATATTTCGGCGATCTGGGCGCGACCATTTCCACAGTGGTTGTGACGGTGGTCGTCCTGATTTTCGGAGAAATCTCTCCCAAGAGCCTGGCCAAGGACAGCCCGGAGCGCTTTGCCATGTTTTCAGCGCCGATTCTGCAGGGGCTGGTCTGGCTGCTGACGCCGGTCAACTATCTTTTCACGCAGTGGAAACGGCTTTTATCCAGGCTGATCCGGGTGCGGGAGGAACGGAAACTGACGCAGGAGGAGCTCCTGGTGATGGTGGAAGAGGTGGAGCAGAGCGGCGGCATCGACCAGGAAGAGGGGAAGCTGCTGCGCAGCGCCATAGAATTCCCGGAACTGCGGGCGAAAGACGTCCTGACCCA
>JAHZEF010000217.1:1887-3233 GCA_019422005.1 Clostridiales bacterium | reverse complement strand
ATGACGCTTACCAGCCCGCTCCACAGGCAGAGCGTACCCGCCAGGGACAGCGCCAGCGGGATTCCGGCCGCCGCCCCCTCCAGAGCAGCCGAAGAAACCGCTTCGGTACAGCCTCCGAATATGGAAAAGAGAATGGATACGGCCACCATGCCCGTCCAGATAAAAGACATCGCCATTGCATCACAACCTTTCTACTGCCGGAACCTTATGCAAAGAATAGCCAGAATATGATAAGTAGTCCAAAATTTGGAATACAAATCGGAGAAAAAGATTCATTTTGTCGATTGACAAATATAGGCAGTTTTCGGTACAATAAGACAGTAAAAGGTAGAATCTTGATCGCTGGAGGAACTGCTATGAAATCGACTGGAATCGTAAGAAAAGTGGACGAGCTCGGCCGGATTGTGTTACCCATCGAGCTCCGCCGTACGCTGGATATTGCGGAGAAGGATGCATTGGAAATCTATGTGGACGGATCGTCCATTGTGCTCAGAAAGTATGAGCCTTCCTGCATTTTCTGCGCGGACGCCAGAAATGTCATCAACTATAAGGGCAAAAATGTGTGCGCCAACTGTATGAAAGAGCTGAAAAAGCTGTAAGGCCGGCCGCGGAGCGGCAGAGCGCCGGCGCCGGCAGCCGTGCCGGAAGCGACGGCAGCGGCTTTGGCCCGGCTGCCGCGGTGCAGAACTGTAAGATTGGAACAGGAACCGGAAAACGACAAAGATCGTTTTCCGGTTCCTGTTTCCGGAGGGCCTCCGGACAGCCGGAGCGGCAGAGGGCGGCGGAAAGGGGCTTGTGTTTCCATTCGGGGAATGTTATAATCAGGACAGGAATCAAAGAAGCGGACCGCTCATATAATTTCGCAGAGATGGTGCGAGAGTTTCTACGAAACCGCCTGAGGTTTTGCTATGAGCGTCCGGCCGGAGGGGATGTGCGCCCCAATCCGGCCGGGCGCTCTTTTTGCATGGAAATCAAATTGATCAAGGAGGGAACAATATGATTTTGAAAGGGAATTTGATCGATGCGCCGCGGCTGGGGGAGCTGACCTGCCTGCCGGGCGGCTGCCTGCGGCTGGACGGCGGCGGCGTGATTACCGAAGTGGCCGCGGCGCCTGCCGAAGGGGAGCCGGTATGCGACTTCGGCGACTGCCTGATTCTGCAGTCCTTTGCCGACATGCATCTGCATGCGCCGCAGTATCCCATGGCCGGTATGGGAATGGATCTGCCGCTGCTGGAGTGGCTGGACACCTATGCGTTCCCGGCAGAGACCGGCTTTCGTGATCCGGACTATGCAAGGCAGATTTACCGGCAGCTGGCGTCTGCACTGATCGCCGGGGGCACGACGCG
>JAHZEF010000217.1:1004-1826 GCA_019422005.1 Clostridiales bacterium | reverse complement strand
ATCCTGATGGAGGAACTGGAGCGGGCCGGGGTGACCGGCCTGGTGGGAAAGGTCAACATGGACCGGAATGGAGGGGCCTCGCTGCAGGAGACCACGGAGGAGTCCAAGCGGGAGACGCTGCGCTGGCTGGACGCCTGTACGCAATTCCGGCTGGTCCGGCCTGTGCTGACGCCCCGGTTCACGCCGTCCTGCACGGATGAACTGATGGCGTGGCTTGGGAAGCTGGCGGAGGAACGGGGGCTGCCGGTGCAGTCTCATCTGAGTGAAAACACAGCGGAGATGGAATGGGTCCGGTCGCTGCACCCCGACTGCAGCCAGTATTGGGAGACCTATGCGAAATACGGCCTCTGGAATCCTGGGACGGTGATGGCGCACTGCGTGCACAGCGACCGGCGGGAACGCAGTGCCATCCGGGAACACGGCGTATTGGCCGTACACTGCGCGGATTCCAATGTGAATCTGTGCAGCGGCACGGCGCCGGTCCGGCAGTGGCTGGAGGAAGGGCTCCGGACGGCGCTGGGATCGGATGTGGCCGGCGGCGCGCATCTCTTTATGATGCGGGTGATCACAGACTCCATCCGCGCCTCCAAGATCAAGCAGATGGAATCCGGCGGGAAGCTGCGGTTCCTCAGTACGGCGGAGGCCTATTATCTGGGGACGACAGCCGGCCACCGGTATTTTGGCGCGGGATCCGGCTTTGCAGTGGGAGACCGGCTGCACGCCATTGTGGTGGACGACAGCCGGTTTGCAGGGAACGGGAAGCTGTCCCTGCCGGAGCGCCTGGAGCGGACGCTGTATCTGGCGGAGCCTTCGGATATTCTG
>JAHZEF010000217.1:0-994 GCA_019422005.1 Clostridiales bacterium | reverse complement strand
TCAGAGGGAAGGCGGGTGAAATAATCTGCTGCGGGGGCCGTGGGAAATTCTTTTGCAATATGACGGGAATCATGCTAGAATAGCTTGAAAAGCTTTGAAGTTGGAGAGGGCATGATGGAATATACGACTTGCTCGCCGGAGGAGACGGAACGTCTGGGGGCGGCCCTGGCGGCCAGGCTGCAGCCGGGCGATGTGATTGCCTATTACGGCGGCCTGGGCGCGGGGAAAACGGCGCTGACCCGCGGGATTGCAGCCGGGCTGGGGATTCCCGACCGGGTCACCAGCCCCACGTACACCATTGTAAACGAGTATGCCGGCGGCCGCCTGCCGCTGTTCCATTTTGATATGTACCGCCTCGGTTCGGCCGACGAACTGTTTGAGATCGGATGGGAGGACTATCTTGCCCGCGGCGGGGTCTGCGCCGTGGAATGGAGCGAACGGGTGGAAGAAGCGCTGGAAGGGGCAATTCGTGTGGAACTGCGTCAGAATCCGGCGGAGCCGGAGCAGCGTACCATCCTGATCGGGGGAGGCGAACGGTTTGCGGATCTTGGCATTTGAGAGCTCGGCCAAGTCGGCCTCGGTTGCAGTGCTGGAGGACGGAAGGCTGCTGGGGGAATATTTTCAGAACAGCGGCCAGACCCATAGCCGGACCCTGATGCAGATGGCGGAGGATCTGCTGCGGAACTGTGACCTGACCGCGGCCTCGATCGACGCCGCGGCGGTGGCCGCCGGCCCGGGCAGCTTTACCGGCGTGCGGATCGGCGTGGCGGCAGCCAAGGGGTTCTGCTGGGCCAGGCAGCTGCCGTGCTGCGGCGTATCTACGCTGGAAGCCATGGCGTTCGGCGCAGCCTGCGCCGGCGGGATTCTGGTGCCGGTGATGGATGCGCGGCGCAGCCAGGTCTATACGGCAGTGTTTGAAGCGCAGGGGGACTGGCCGCGCCGCCGGATGGAGGACTGCGCGATCTCTTTGGAGGAGCTGGGGCGGCGTTTGGAA
>JAHZEF010000216.1 GCA_019422005.1 Clostridiales bacterium | reverse complement strand
CCAGGCGGACCTCAAATTTGGTTCCCAGCCAGACCACGATGTCATACGTCTTTTCCACCTGAATCTCCGCAACCTGCGAAATAAAATCCGTCGACTCCAGCAGGCGCATCACCGTCATCGCCGCCTCCAGATTTTCGGTCTGCTCACAGACAATCTGGCTGCCCGCCTTCGGGGACTGCGCAGTGATTCCGGTCAGCTTCGGGTAGCCGGCGGCCGACACATCAGCCTGCTCCAGCAGCTTTCCGCTGCCGTTCATCAGCCAGCTTGTCCCGTCGTCGGAAGCCACTGCATAGACCGCATCGCTTTCCTCCACATCGATCACCACGGTGCCCGGCAGGACGCGCCGGACGCGCACCGCTTCAATATATGGCAGCAGCGCCGTAATCCGGCCCGCCGCCGCGCCTTTGTTCATGGTCATCAGGTTGTCGCCCTTTTCCAGCCCGGAAGCCTCTGCCACTTCCTCAGCGCTGTACATCTGATTTCCGGTAACCTGAATCTCCGTGACTCTGAAAAAAATCGCCATGCCCAGCAAAAACACCGCCACAATGATCAGCATGGTCAGCAGCCGCAGCAGAACGCCGCTGCGGCTGAGCCGCCGCTGAGCGCCGGTCCTCTTTTTCGTCCGCCGGGGCGGCCGTCCGGAGCCCTGCGCACGCGGCGCAGAACGTTCCGGACGCCGCTCTGTTCTGTTGTTTCTGCCGTTCGCCATAGAATTCATGCCTCCTGTGCGGCTGCTGAACGCCGCGGGCGTCTGCTACCCGCCGGCCCGCTGCAGCCGGACTTCCGCGCCGAGGCCGCGCAGGCTGGCTTCCAGCCCCTCGTATCCTCTGCTGATATATGGAACGCCGTATACCCGGCTCTCCCCCTCCGCCTGCAGCGCCGCAATCATCAGCGCCGCGCCGCAGCGCAGATCTGTCGCCTGCAGCGCCGCTCCGTGCAGATGAGGGACGCCGCGTACCACAGCCCGCCTGCCGTACAGGGCAATATCCGCCCCCAGCTTCTGCAGCTGCTCTGCGTGACGCAGGCGGTTTTCAAAAATGGTCTCCGTGAACCCGGTGCTGCCCGAGGCCCGCAGGACCGCCGCCATAACCGGCGCCTGCGCATCCGTCGGAAATCCCGGATAAGGCTCTGTGACAATGCACCCCGGCGCCTGCAGCTGCTGCGGCGCCTGCAGGCGCAGGCCGCCCGCTTCCTCCGTGATCTGGCAGCCCATGCGGCCCAGTACCGACAACACGGCTTCCAGGCTTTTGCGCTGGCCTCCGGTTATCAAGACGTCGCCGCCGCATCCGGCCGCAGCGCACAGATAGGTCGCCGCTTCGATCCGGTCCGGCATAACCGTAAAAACGCTCCCGTGCAGGGGCAGGCCGCCCCCCACCGAGATTTCCGCAGTCCCCTCTCCGCTGACCGCAGCGCCCATGCTCCGCAGGAACCGCGCCAGATCTGCAATTTCCGGTTCCCGCGCCGCGTTTTGAATCACAGTCGTCCCGGCGCATCCCAGCGCCGCCAGCATCGCATTTTCCGTAGCCCCGACGCTGGGGCACTGCAGCGGCAGCGTGCAGCCATGCAGCCCTCCCGACCGGCATATAATCCGGCCTTCCTCCACGCTGCACTGCGCTCCCAGCCGTTCCATGGCCCACAAGTGCAGGTCAATGGGCCGCTTCCCCAGGGCGCAGCCGCCGGGGAACACCAGATCCGCCTCGCCGCAGCGCATCAGCAGCGCGCCCAGGAACAAAACAGACGATCGCATATCCTGCATCAGCGTCTCCGGGATGTCACAGCGGCAAATCACCGACGCATCCACCTGCAGAACATCGTCCTGCCGGACCACGCCGCATCCCAGGTGACGCAGAATTGCTTCTGAGGTATCTACATCCGTAATGCGGGGACAGTTATGTAGCTCACAGGTTCCGGCGCAGCAGACGCATGCCGCCAGGATCGGCAGGACACTGTTCTTTGCCCCGTGAATCTGCACTGTGCCGTCCAGGCGACGGCCGCCCTTGATCAAATAGGATTCCATGGTTCCCTCCGCATCCGCAAAGCATCGAATTCAGATACTTCATGGTATGCAGAAGGTTCCGCTATCGTTCCTTTGCCAGTTCCATGATGGTTGCGTAAATCTGCTCGGCCGAATCCACCACAGCCAGCCGGCGCAGGCTGCTGCGCATCGCCGCACAGCGCGCCGGATCGTCCAGCAGCGACCTGGCGGTCTCAAACAGGAGATCCCCGTCGCAGTCGCTCTCCCGCAGGACCAGGCCTGCGCCGCGCTGCTCCAGGATCCGTGCATTTTTTTCCTGATGGTTCCCCGTTGCATTGGGCGACGGCACAATGATGCAGGGCGTGCCGGACGCCGCAATTTCAGAGATCGTGGATGCGCCGCCGCGGCAGATGACCAAGTCGGCCGCCGCCATCAGAAGCGGCATATCATAAATATATTCCCGCATATCGATGGACAGATGCGCTTCCAGCGCCACGCCGTTCTCCCTGACATAGGCGGGCATCCAGCGCCAGCCGAAGCTTCCGGTGGCATGTATATGCTGGTAGGGCTCGCCTTCCTTCACTTCCCGGAGCATAAAGCCGGCAATCTTCTTGTTCATTTCCCGCGCGCCCAGGCTCCCCCAATAGGATACAATCAGCGGGCGCTGATCCAGCCCCAGGCGGCGGCGCGCGTCGCTTCTCGCGGTATAGAGGAACTCCTGCCGGACCGGCATCCCCGTAACCACCACGCGTTCCGGATACGCATACTGCTCCCGGCTCTCCTCAAAGTTGACCATAATCCGCTCTGCGCGCTTTGCCACCAGCCTGGTCGTCAGCCCCGGAACCGCGTTGGATTCATGAACCGCCGTCGGGATCCGTTTTCTGGCCCCCTCCCGCAGCATGGGGTAGCTGGCGTATCCGCCGGTTCCCACAATGACGTCAGGATGGAAGGCCTCCAGAATCCGGTCGGCTTTCCGGAAGGCGTTGTACATGTGGCGGACCGTACAGAGATTGTGCCACACCGCCCCGGGCGTAGGCTTGCGCTGAAAATTGGAGATGGTCAGCGTCTCCAGACGGAACCCCTCCCGCGGCACCAGATCCTTTTCCATGCCGTCCTCTGCACCCACAAATAAAATACCGCAGTTGGGCCGCCGTTCGCGCAGGATCCTGGCGACGGCAATGGCCGGGTTAATATGACCGCCTGTGCCGCCGCAGGTAAAAATTACATTCATCTCTTCCCTCCCGGCTCAGATCAGATTGCGCTTGTTGCTTCGGGAGATA
>JAHZEF010000215.1 GCA_019422005.1 Clostridiales bacterium | reverse complement strand
TCATCAGCAGTTCCCGCGTCTCACGGCGCAGCTCTGCTGGAATCAGCCCGTCTTCACCAGCCGCGGCACCTTCATCGTCGGCTTCGGGCGATCCCGGCAGGGCTGGTCTGTTTTTCCGGAGCGGCAGGCTGTTTTCCGGTTCCATGCGGAACTCCTGCAAGCCGGCCTGCCGCACACCTGGGAGCAAATCTGCATCCCCTGGGAGGCAGCCGTAAATTTTCAGCTTCTGCATGACATCATCCGGTTTAATCTGACCGACAAGGCCGGCTGCCGGACTTTCTGGCGCTGCGCCGAAACACAGGGCCCGGCATTTCACGTATAAAAAAGGAGGCCGCCGGGCCTCCTTTTCCATGCCGCTATCAGATTTACACTTTTTCCTTGACCTTGGCGGACTTGCCCAGACGATCGCGCAGATAGTACAGTTTGGCACGGCGGACTTTGCCGTGACGCACAGTCTCAATCTTTTCGATCAGCGGAGAATGCAGCGGGAACACCTTCTCACAGCCAACGCCGTAGCTCAGGCGGCGAACTGTGATGGACTCCTCAATCCCGCCGTGCTTCTTTGCAATGACAGTGCCCTCGAACACCTGAACCCGCTCCCGGGAACCTTCCTTGATTTTGACATGAACGCGAACCGTATCGCCGACGCTGACCTGAGGCGCGGCCTCCTTCATGTATTGGCTAGTCAAAGCCTTCATCAAATCCATTGTCTTGTCCTCCTTAATTTCAGACGTTCATGCCGCAGGAAATGCCGCAGCGCCACAGCGCCGGCAGCGGCAGAGGACCATCCATTTCACAGACTTAAAGATTCTATCATAAGGATACCCAAAAAGCAAGGTTTTTTTCCATCTTTTTCGGCCCTTTCCAGGCAGGGCTCCCGGCAGGCCCCAAAAGGGCTCCCGGCGGGCCGGGGCATTCTCAGAATCCCCTGCGAATCGGCCGCCAAAGCGTACGGGAGGCCTCTGCCCGTCTGCGCACGGCTCCGCAGCGGGAACCGCATCCCTTCCGGCTTCCCTTATTCCATAATCCCGCGCAGGGCTCCGCCCAAAAGCTTGACGCCCTCCACAATCCGGTCGTCCGCCATCGTGGAATAATTCAGGCGGAATGCAGAGCAGGGCGCCTCCATGTCCACCATAAAGGTACTGCCCGGCACAAACACCACTTTCTGCTCCGCGCACTGCTTGGCCACCTCGCGGGTATCGTAATCCCCATGCATGTCGCACCAGACAAACAGGCCGCCCTTCGGCGTGGTATGGCTGATGGACTCCGGCAGATACGCCTCGATGGCATTCAGCATAACGCCGCACTTTCGGCTGTACAGCTTCCGCATCTCCCGGATATTGGCGTCGATGTCATACCGTTTGAGATATTCGAACGTCATCAGCTGATTGAGAATCGGCGTATGGACGTCGCAGGTCTGCTTGGAATCCACCATTTTGACAATGATGTCCCGATGCGCCACAGTATAGCCGACGCGCAGGCCGGGCGAAAGGATTTTGGAGAAGGAGTTGCAGTAGATGACAATCCCCTCCGTATCCATGGATTTGTAGGTGGGAAGCTTGGTTCCGTCAAATGTCAGTTCCCCGTAAGGGTTGTCTTCCAGAATCACGACGCCGTGCCGGACGCACAGATCATAGACCGCCCGGCGCTTTTCCAGGCTGGTGGTGATGCCGGTGGGATTGTGATAGGACGGGATGGTATAAAACAGCTTCGCGTTGGGATTGCCTTCCATGGCCCGCTCCAGCCCCGCCACGTCGATGCCGTCGTCTTCCAGCGCCACGCCGGCCAGCCGCGCGCCGAAGGAACGGAAGGAATTCAGCGCACCGATGAAGCTGGGCTCTTCCACCAATACCACATCGCCCTCGTTGCAGAATACCTTTGTGGCCAGATCGACGGCCTGCTGGCCGCCGGTGACCACAAACAGGTCGTCAAATTCCCTGCCGATGCCGTCGTGCTCTTTCAGCCGCTCCGACAGCAGCTCGCGAAACGGCGCGTAACCTCTGGGCGTATTGTACTGCAGCGCCAGATCCGGCTGATTCAGCAGAATCTCGCGCGCAATTTCCGCCAGTTCCCCGGCGGGAAACGTCTCAGACGCCGGGTTCCCTCCCGCCAGGGAAATCACGCTGGGATCCCCGGCATACTTTAAAATCTCCTCAATGGCTGAACCGCTGATCTGATTGGCTTTTTGGGAAAATCTGTACTGCATCCGCCGTCAATCGTCAACAGGCCGCCGCGCAGAGGGCGGTTTCAGAAAAACTCCCGGGCGGAATCCATCCGCCCGGGAATCTCCGCGCCGAACCGCCGTCTGCGTGAGCTGCCGCCGTCAGACGTTCCGGCCCTTGGTGCGGATTTCCTCAAGGATCCGCGCCGTAAAGTCTGCAACGCCCATCACGCCCTCGTCGCCGCCTCTGCGGGTCCGAACCGCCACCTGGCCGTTCTCCGCTTCCTTATCGCCGATGACCAGCATAAACGGGACCTTCTCCATCTGCGCCTCGCGGATTTTCTTGCCGATCTTCTCATTGCGCACGTCCAGTTCCACCCGCAGGCCCTCGGCGTCCAGCGCCTGCCGCACCTGCTCGGCATAGCCGTCCACCCGGTCCGTAATGGTCAGGATCTTCGCCTGCACCGGGCTGAGCCAGGTGGGGAACGCGCCCGCGAAATGCTCCGTAATCACGCCGATAAACCGCTCGATGGAGCCCAGCAGCGCACGGTGAATCATGACCGGGCGGTGCTTTTCCCCGTCTTCTCCCACATACTCCAGTTCAAACCGCTCCGGCATCTGGAAGTCCAGCTGGATGGTGCCGCACTGCCATGTCCTGCCCAGGGAATCCGCCAGATGGAAATCCAGCTTCGGGCCGTAAAACGCCCCGTCCCCTTCATTGATCACAAAGTCCTTGCCCATTTCCTCAATGGCGGCCTTCAGCGTGGCTTCCGCAAAATGCCAGACTTCCTCCTCGCCCATATGGTCTTCCGGCATGGTGCTCAGCTCAATCTGGTAGTTCAGGCCGAACGTGGAATAAATCTCGTCAAAGATCCGCACCACATTCTTGATCTCGTCCTTCATCTGATCCCGGGTCATGAAAATATGCGCGTCGTCCTGCGTAAAGCAGCGGACACGGAACAAACCGTGGAGCGCGCCGGACAGCTCATGACGGTGCACCAGCCCCAGCTCCGCCATGCGCAGCGGCAGATCCCGGTAGGAGTGGGGCTCGCTTTTGTACACCAGCATGCCGCCGGGGCAGTTCATGGGCTTGACGGCGTAGTCCTCCCCGT
>JAHZEF010000214.1 GCA_019422005.1 Clostridiales bacterium | reverse complement strand
GTATTCCTCTCATATCCAGCACCATGGGAATGGACATCAATCCCAGATACGCTGCCAGGCTGATCCACTGTAAAACCGTAAAGCGCGGCAGAAGGATGGCTGGATAATAGTAGATTGACATATTTCCGGCTGCACAGGACACGGCAGCCCCTCCGCCCAGAAGCAGGATCACCGCCAACAGCACGCTTTCGCCCCCTGCCAGCCGGAACAGATGAAAACTGGTGCGGCCGCGGAGCCCGTATCCCCGGGCTTCCATGGAATCGGCGCTTTCAATGGACGCCTCCAGCGACCATGCGATCAGAATGGATATCTCTTTCCCAAACTGACAGATGCGCTTGATCCAGGAAGACCCCCTGAGCCCCCTTCCCATGCATCGCTGCGCTGCCGCCACCTCGCGGAACCGATGCTTCAGCAGCGGAATGTAGCGCATAATCATGGAAAGTGTCAGCGCCAGAACGGGTGCGGCGCGGCCGAACAGATAAATAAATTTATCCGCCGTCACAACGGTGCTGAAGCAGCTGAACCAGATCATAACGCTTGTCAGCATGACTGCGGAAGCCAGGCCGTATACGATCGCTTCCAGCGTAATCCGGTTGTCATTCAGGTAAAACAGCACCGTCACGCCATTGTGAACATTGAGCGTATTGAACAGCGTCATCAGAATCACAGCCGGAAGCAGAATCAGGCAGTTAAACCGCAGCGCCTTCGCCCCTCTCAGCAGGATGGAATAACACCATGCCATCAGAAAGGACGCCAGCAGAAATACCGGGTGCATGGCAAACATGGTAATGCCGATGACAAACACGAAATAGGAAAAATTCAGCAGCGGGTGGCTGCGGTAAAATGCCGCAGCCTCCCCCAGCCCCTCCCGTACAGAATACGCCTCCGTCACCATGTGGAGTTGTCCCCCACGTCGCGTCCAAGATCACAGGTATACATCCAGACAATCTCATCGCCGTCCTCCACAAAGTATTGGCTGCAGCCATAGTTGGGGAACTGGCCGTTGACTTTGTACATCCAGCCGCTGAGCGTGCCTCCGTCAAACTCATAGAGATAGTTGATCCCCTCAATATAGGCCCCGCTGTAAAGGGCGTCTTCACGGAACTCCATCTGAATCCCCTGGTCCCGGGTCACACGCTTGAGAACCTCGAACACGTTTTCACCCGGCGTGTATTCCACCTCTGTTTCGGCCAAAATCACACCGCTGGCCGGAATATAGGGGATTACCGCCTCATTCTCCAGCTTTGAGGTGTCCACCACCGTATCGCACCGAATCTCCAGTGTGCAGGTATGTATCGCGGGCTCCTCCGGGGCGCCGGCCGGCTGCGCCGGAGGTTCCGGCTGCTCCGTCCCGGGAAGCGGCTCCGGCTGCACGGCAGCAGCAGGCTGCTCCGCCTGCTCTGTCTGCTCCGGCTGTTCGGCTGCAGCGGGCTGTTCCGGCGGCTCCGGCTGTTCGGCCGCGGCGGGCTGTTCCGGCGGTTCCGGCTGAGCAGCCGGGAGATCCGGCTCCGGCTGCTTCGGCTGCCCGGCCGCGGCAGGCTGTTCCGGCTGACCAGAATCGGGTACAGATTCCGGCTGATCCTCCTCCGCTGCGGCAGAGGAACCCTCCTTCAGCTGCGGGGATCCCCCGCTGTCGGCCGGCTCGATCTTCAGCCGCGCCAGCCCCAGCCCCAAAAAGATCAGAACCATTGCCGCAATTGCGATGATTCGGATTTGTTTCTTTTTCATAAGCGATCAGCCCTGTCCGTAAAGCGCCTGATAAAGCCCCGCGATCATGGACGCAGCCTGGGCCCGGGTGGCCTGTTCCTCAGGCGCAAAGCGATAACCGCTGCCATCGGGGATACCGTTGATGATGCCGGCCATCTGCATTGCCGACACCGCATCCGCTGCATAAGCCGCGATGGACGGCGCATCCGTAAAAATCAAAGCGGCATTTTCCTCCGGCAGCTCTGTTTCCGCTGCCTGCTCCACATACCGCTGGAGCATAACAGCCATGTCCTGGCGCGTGATCGGTGCGTCGGGCGAGAACAGTCCGTCCCCGCTGCCTGTGGTAATCCCGCGTTCCACAGCCCAGGCCACCGCCGGCGCATACCATGCGCCGGCATCGACGTCGGTAAAGCCGTCGGTTGTGCAGGCGGAATAATTTTCACCTGAGAGCTTGGCGAGAATCTGCACAAACTGCGACCGCGTCACCTGCGCTTCCGGAGAAAAATACCCTCCTCCCGTGCCGTTGAGAATGTTCTTTTCCGCCAGAAGCGCGATCTGCTCCCTGGCCCAGTGGGTTTTTGTATCACGAAATGTGCCGGGCTCCATGTTAGCCGCATTTTCATAGCAGTAAATACGTCCTGCGTCGTTATACCAGATCAGAGATCCGTCTTTCGCAACGATCACGCTCTGGGAGCAGTATTGCCTGCGGCCGATCCCATCCACGATTTCATATTCCGGTTCGGTCTGCCCCTGGCTGTCTTTCAAAATCCACATCTGGGATACCGTTTCATTCTTGGGCGCATAGGGAACCAGATACAGATAAACCATCTGGCCATTCTCCTCAGTGGCATATGCTGTGGAAATGCCTGCAGATCCCTTGGTCAGAATGGGAACAGAATAGATCTCTTTCATGGTGTCCGCATCAATCACATGAAAGGGCTCTGCGGAGCCCATGGTATACCCGCCGCCGCCGATGTAAAGGCGGCCATGATACACGACCGGCGTGGACTGTGTGCCGCCGCCCTCCGTATGCGATACCCATTCCAATGCTGTTGCCGGGTCGGGCATCCCGTCGGCGGTCAGCGCATAGGAGAATACGGACGCGCCGTCCGTGGGATGATTGGAAGCCACATACAGCCGCTCAGTTTCTGTACTGTATGTAATGGTGGATTTGATCGCATAGCCTTCTCCGATCTCAAATGTACGCGTATCACCGGTTTTATAGTCGACCACATAAAGCGTACTGCCGCAGCCGAAATAGCAGTTATCCCCCACAAAAGCCGCGCCGTTGAAGCTGAAGCCGTATTTGCTGCCGGACTCCACCGTCCAGACTGCCTTTTTCACCTCGTCGCCGCGGGAAGGGTCCTCATCCTGCGCAGTAAAGCACGCATAAACGCCGTTGCGGCCATAGGTGCCGGTTACAAAATAACCGTCATGGTACATCACCGGAGATTGCATCTGCCCGGATGCAATGGATTCTGTAACATAAAGCTGCTCTAATGTTTCAGCATCAAACACCCGAAAAAAGCAACCTTCCACACCGGTTCCATCTTGCATGTTGTTGACCTGGC
>JAHZEF010000213.1:2984-3361 GCA_019422005.1 Clostridiales bacterium | reverse complement strand
CCTCAATCAGCCCAAACAGGATCTGCGTTTCATGCTGAGCCAGCGACGATGTCGGTTCGTCCAGCAGCAAAACCCTGGGGCTGCTGCTCATCGCCTTTGCAATTTCAACCATCTGACATTGCCACATGCTCAGATGCGACACCTGCGCCCGCGGGTCAATGTCAATTTTCATGCTGTCCAGAATTTTCCGGGCGGCTTCATAGGTTTTTTTCCAGTTCACCAGCTTGCCGCGCATTTCGAAGCGCCCCATCAGAATATTTTCCGCCACTGTCAGGCCGGGAATCAGCGACAATTCCTGATATACCGTCGCGATCCCCTGCGCCTGTGCCTCCGCCGGCGTAGCATATGCCAGTTCCTGGCCGTCAATCAGGATCTTT
>JAHZEF010000213.1:0-2974 GCA_019422005.1 Clostridiales bacterium | reverse complement strand
GGCCTGGTGCACGCCGTTCATAATCTTGACCAATGTGGATTTGCCGGAGCCGTTTTTCCCCACAAGGGCGTTGACCTTTCCGCTTTCAAACTGGCAGGTGACGCTGTCCAGCGCCAGCGTCCCCGGAAAGGCTTTGCTGACATTCTGCACCCTCAAAACGCTCATTGTATTCATCCTTTCGTTTTCAGGAGCCCCCATCGCTCCTTTCACAGCCGGAAGGCTCTGCGAAGCGTCAATCTCCGCAGAACCTTCCCTGTTGAAACGGTCAGCCCATCTTGGCCTGGAGATCCGTCAGATAAGCGTCCAGTCCGTCCGGGTCATCGCGGCTGAGCAGAATGCCGGGGACAATCGTCACCTTGCCCGCAGTGGAAGAAACGTCTTTCCCCTCAATCCCGTCAATCACGGACTGCATGGTCTGCACACCGATGGCATAGGGATCCTGCCCGGTCACGGCCTGCAGGATGCCGTTCTGATCCTTCAGCAGCTGAACCATCTGTTCCGACGCATCGGTGCCGAACACAACAACCTGGCCCGCCTTGCCGCTGTTTTGAACCGCCATCACAGAGCCGATCGTACCGCCGTCGTTGGCGGCGAAAATCAGGTCGATCTCCGGGTGTGCCGTCAGCATATCGGTGACCACGGTAATGGCTTTGTCCTGCAGCCACGCGTCCTGGTCATCGACAATCTTTACGCCGGGCATGTCCTGAATCTGATCGATAAATCCCTGGCTTCGCGCAGAGCTCTGCTCCACCAGCAGGCTCTTGTACTGGACGATCGCCACATTGGCCTCGCCGCCCATCTGCTCTTCAATATAGGCTTTGGCAGCCAAGCCGGTACTCTTGCCCACTTCATAGTTGTCCGATGAGAAGCATCCGGTGTAGAAATCGCCGTCATAGCTGGTATTTGACAGCCCCACCACGATACCGGCGTCGGCAGCCTGCTTCAGCCCGGCTTCTGACGCCACTTCGCTCAGCGGAGAGATTGCCATACCGGCAATTTTCTGATCACAGTATGTATTGATCAATTCGGCCTCTTTGCCCTGGTCATTGTTCGTATTGCCGGGAATGAACTCATAGCCGGCCGCTTCCGCCGTATCCTGATACCCCAGCTGCATCAGCTTCATGAACTGGTCTTCCTGGAATACGACGCCTGCAATTTTCCCTTTGGCCCCGTCGCCGGCGTCCTGCGCTTCCGGCTCCTGGGCCGTCTCCCCGCCTTCGGCCGTACCCGGCGCCTGATCCTCCGGCACAGGCGCATCGTCTGACTTGCATGCAGTGAAGATGCACAGCCCCATAACCAGCGCCAGCAGCATTGCGATGACTTTTTTCATGACTGATTCCTCCTGAATTCCTCAATATTATTCATTCGGTTCACCCGAATTGAACACAACTCCCCCGTTTTCAGCGGTACTTTTTCGCTGTCTCATAGATGGCCAGGACTTTCTCCGGTTCCACGCCATACTGAATATTGTGCACCTGGGTAAAAACATAGCCGCCGCCCGGCGCAAAGTCCTGAATCAGGCCGTCCACATGCGCCCGGATCTCCTCCACCGACGCATTCTGCACAAACGTCTGCATATTGGCGCCGCCTCCCCAAAATACCAGATCCCTGCCGAACTCGGCCTTCAGCTTTTTCGGATCCATTCCATTCGCGGAGATCTGAACCGGATTGAGAATCTGCACTCCCGCGTCAATCAAATCCGGGATCAGGTCGTAAATTGCTCCGCAGGAATGCAGGAACACTTTTACCTTCGGGAAATTTTCCTGCACAAACGAATAAATCTTTTTATGATACGGCTTGATCATCTCCCGGTACATCTCCGCGGAGATCTGCAGGGATTTCTGCGTCCCCAGGTCGTCTCCCATCTGGATAATGTCAATATAGGGCGCAATCCGCGGCAGGAGAAGCCGCAGCTCTTCCAGGTAGCCGTCTGTCAGCCGTTCAAACCAGCAGTGCATCATTTCCGGATTGGACGCCAGATTGCAGAAGAAATTCTCATAGCCGAAATCCGTCTGCCCCGCCTCAAACACGTTCCCGCCGTAGGCAAACAGAATCGCCTTGTCCGTTGTTTCATACAGCGTTTTGCATTCCTGCTCGATAAAATCCATCTCCCGGGCGCTCATCCTGGGAAATTCATACCGCTCCGCCTCTTCGACCTCTTCAAACGCCTCGCACGGATGATAGATCACATCGAAGTAATAGCCGCCTTTGGGCATTCTGGAGATCGGCCGGCCCGCCGCATCCAGGATATCGTCGCCGCCCCGCTCGTTCTTCACCGGGCAGTAGTCATATGGAAACAGGCACGCGCTGCCGTCCTGCAGCGTCCCCGGCTTCCAGCGGTCCACAGCAATTCCGAACGCCGGATACAGGCGGTGGGCCTGCACCACGTCGCCGCCCAGCAGGGCCAGCACTTCCGCGTCCGGTTCCGCCAGCTGCTGGAACACATCATAAACCTTCGCGCACCGATCCGTCATCCCCAAGCTGGCCAGCAGCTTGTTATACGCCATCGCATTGATGCCGGTCGAGCGCATGCCGCCAAAATCAATCGGCAGCACATCTGCCGGCCGGTGATTGATGGCGGCGCGAATCCTCTCTCTCGAATTCATGCCTTTGCCTCCCGTGTGATTTCCCCCATTGTGCTGCCGCACAATGCGTCGCCGTTTTTCGCCGGCCGCGGCCCGGGGGCCGTCCCTCCGCCGGCAAAACCAATTTAGCACAGGCGTCTGAAAAAGGCAATCCATTTTATTAACGCAATTATTTAATGTTTCATTAACAAAAAAGAAATTTTCAAACTAAATGAAAGGCCAATTTTCAAATATTGTACAATTTTTTAAATTATTTTCACATTTTTACCAGAATTATACCAAATCCACAAATTTACATCCCTTCTTTCTATATGGTATAATTGCATAATTATCATATCGTTTTATTTTTATATTTCGTAAATATTTTCTATATTATTTTACTAAAATAA
>JAHZEF010000212.1 GCA_019422005.1 Clostridiales bacterium | reverse complement strand
TCTGCAAAAAATCTTCCAGTGGGTTATCCTCCGGGACGCTGAAAAAATCGTCCTTGTGGGCTTCCCGCAGGTCAAGGGCTATCTTGTTTATGTCCTGCTGTATCACATAGCGGCAAAAACTGTCCTCATCAATGTGGGCGGTAATAAGCTGTCTTAACTGCGGGTCGGTCAATCCGGGATTGTGCTGTTTCATAATCGTTGCGCTTACAGCGTCCACAATGGCGTTTGCACCCTGCACCTGCTTTGTCGCTATACCGTTCACATAGATTTCAAGGTCGGCCATGAGCCGGGGAAAATCCGGGTGCGTTGCCAACTCACACAAGAGGGAATTATCCACCAGCCCGCTTTTCAATAGTTCAATCATATCGTCACTCAAACGCAGGTCTGCAAGATCAGCGTTTGGGTGATTTTTTGTTTCGGACAGCCCCAGCAGATAATCGGCGGTCACGCCGTAAAACTTTACCAGCTTGATAAGGGCGTAGTGGCTGATGTCCTTAAATTCGTCCGCTTCATAGCTGCCCAGCGCAGATTTGGAGAGATGGGTCTGCTCCGCAAGCTATTCCAGCGTCAGCCCACGCTCCACACGCAGGTCTTTCAAGCGTTCTTGTATGGATAATTCCATGCTCCCCTCCTTGTCTGCTCGATAAACTTGGCTTTTATATATTACTTAGTATTCAATAAACACTTCAACTACCTCATACACAGAAAGAAACGCCAAATCTTCATCAAGACACAGAGCGACTTTTTCATTGTTTGGTATGTCAAACAGTTCAGATACTCTTGAGTTTAAACTAAGCTGGAGAAAATATATTGTTCCGCTATATCCGTTTTGCCCCACCCGGACAGTGCCGCCCAGATATGGCTGGGTTGGCTCCACAGTCTGGCCATCAATGGTACATGTTCCGATGAATGTAATGCCATCCCCTTCATCAAATCCCCGGAGACGAAGCTCGCCGTCCAGCCGGATGGTGGATACGCCGCCAATTTCCTCTGTGATCGCAACATAGGTCCGGTTTACTTCCACCGTATGCAGCCTGAGATAAATCTTGCGGCCTGCCGCAGCGCCAAGAATGAGGATTCCCAGCCCCAGCAAAATCAAAAGCCTGCGCTTTTTGACAGACATTATGATCCCCTCCTTCCGCCGGCCGCTGCTTCACCGGTTTGGAAGCGCGTTCCGGAAACCCAAACGTTGCTTCTTGATCCCCACTTTACCATAATCGCTCTGTACACCCTATCCGAAAATATCTATTTTTCCCCGTTAATCATACAAGCATAACGGCCGGCATTCTGTCTGGCTGCCAAAAGTGTACAAACTCTCATTTTTCTGAATCCCGCTCTTGCTCTTTTTTCTGTCTTCTGCGTTCCCGGATCCAGTCTATGATCTCTTTGGCGAATTCCAGAAGATCGAAAAACAGGTCGGCCCAATCCATCGCATGCTCCCCTTCCTCTGTTCCGGAAGCCCAAACGCCTCTCCCTGATTACCACTTTACCATAACCGCGCCGTACCTTCCATCCGCAAATCATCCAACTTTTCCGCGGCAGATTGTACAGCCGGAACCAAATACGCCCCTCCCGGAAACCCGGGAGGGGCGTCGGCGTTATCTCAGAGGCAGATGTCGGAGGACCCTGCCGGCACGCGCACCGGTGTGTTCGCCATGGGCGATCACCGGGACGCCGTTGACCAGAACATACTCCATGCCGGAGGAATAGCGGCAGGGCTCCGCGAAGGTTGCGTGAATCTTCAGCGCATTCAGGTCAAAGACATTGACGTCGGCAAAATTACCCGCTGCCAGAACGCCCCGCCCGGCCAGATGGAAATGCCGGGCCGGCATGGAGGACGCCTTTGCCACCGCATCCTCCATGGAAATCACGCCCAAATCACGGACGTAACGGGTAAAAAAGTACGTCATGCTCATATAATTCTGCACATTGGCGGTCACGGCAGCCAGCGGCCCCTGCTCCACGGCGACAAAGGAGTCGGTCTGCCACATATAAATCGGATCGCGGACAACGCTGTCGATCATGGTCTGCTCACGGAATACCGTCCCCTGCATCAGAACGGCGCGGGCGTCGGAAATGGTGGGCGCAGCAGCCATAACGTCCAGAAAATAATCAAACGGTTCCCTGCCGGCTTCCTGCGCCAATTCGGCAAAGGGCCGGCTGCAGAGTTCCGGAAGATAGGGGGGCTGGATGTAGAGCAGCCGGTCCCACTGGCCGGCCGCCAGGAACCGCCAGTAACGGCTGCAGTCCGCCTTGACCCGTTCCCTTCCCGCGGGATCGCTGAGGATTTCCCTGGCACGGTCCCAGCCGTCGGCATAGAGCCACGGGGGCAGGATTGCCAGCGCGGCGCCGGTGGCAAAGCATGTGGGCAGCATGTCGCACAGCACATTCAGATGTTCAATGCTGCGCGCATCCCTGAGCATCTGCATACCTTTCTGGAGGTAGCCGTCGGGAATCCCATTCTCATACTTGACGTTCAAATGGGATACCGTACCGCGCAGGCCGGTCTTGCGAATCACATTCAGGAACTCATTGATGGCCTCCAGAAGATAGGTCCCCTCGTCGCGCATGTGGGTGGAATAGTTTCCGTCATACTCCGCAGCAATGGCGGCCAGCCGTTCCACCTCATCCGGCCCGGAGAGGATGCCGGGATCGAACTCCAATCCGGTGGAAAAACCGCAGAACCCCGCTTCCATGGCCTCCCGGAGAAACGACGCCATGGTGCGGAACTGTTCGTCCGTGGCCTGCCCGGTGTGGACGCCTGCGATAATCCGCAGGTCGTTATGGCCGCAAAGCCACGCGGTATTCATGGACGCCCCCATTTTGTCCATCTTGTCCAGGACCGCCGCCATGGATCCCTCCGGATAGGACGGGCCGGGCAGATTATAGACGCAGTCGATCCCGCTGCCTGCAGCATCGAACTGGGAGACGTCGCTGATCAGCGTCCGCATGGAAAACCCGCAGTTGCCGACCACCTCTGTCGTCACTCCCTGCCGCACCGCGCTCTGGCACTCCGGGTTGGCCCATATGGTCTCGTCAGAATGCGTATGCGGATCGATAAAGCCCGGCGTGACATACGTATGATGCGCGTCGATGTCCAGGGGCGCCGACACGCCGCGCAGATCGCCGATGTAGTCGAGCCGGTCTCCCAGGATCGCCAGATCCGCATAATAGCCCGGCGCGCCGGTTCCGTCAATGACCGTACCGTTCCGAATCACAATGTCAGGCCTGCGCTGATAAAAGCCCATTCAGCCTCCCGCCCTTTCCACAGTCTTTTCGTCCCGCCCCTGCAGCGGGAAGGAATAGATGCGCTGCTCGCTGCCGTCCATTTCGTACCCTTTTCCAAGATACCGCCACCCGGACCGCTCGTAATATCCCACCAGCGTCGTATAGAGATACACCGCAGGAAAGCCC
>JAHZEF010000211.1 GCA_019422005.1 Clostridiales bacterium | reverse complement strand
AGCCTTGCACTGATTTTCGGATTTTGTTATGATGGAGCCGAACACTGACGCCACTGTACAGAAAGCGGAGCGATGACTTTATGAAACCTTGGAACGCAGCGAAAGCCGCCGTGCGGCATCGGCTCGACCGCCTTCCGCTGAACCGAAAGCTGGTTCTGCTGATCCTCCTGTGCATTGTGCCTCTGACGGCCGCTTCCTTCGCCAGCATCCGGCTGGTGCAGCGGGCGGAAGACCGCATGCTTTATCAGGCGCTGGCGGGTTCGCTGGCCTACAGTGCCGCGGACATCTCGCAAAAGCTGTCCGGTGTGGAGGCGCTTTCCAACGCCATTATCTCCAATAAAATCATTTCCAGAAGCCTGATTGCCCTGGCCGATGAGGAAAACGAGATCGCCAGAGCCAACGCCCGCAGCACGCTGACCTCCCAGCTGTTCGATTACCACCAGAGCAACCGCAGCAGCAGCATCTCCTATATCGCCCTGGCCACGCCGGACGGGCTGATCAGCAGCTATGAAAGCCAGAGCAGCGCAATCCCCCAGGAAGCGTACGACACCGTAATCGCAGCGGCCGGCAGGAATTCCGGCTATACCTGCTGGGTCACGGACTACGCCGGCACGTACGGCCTTTTTCTCGGCCGCAACAGCCGCCGGATCCGTCAAATGAAATTTGAAACGCTGGGCACGCTGGTCATCGGCATCGATATGGAGCGGCTCATCCGTACGGCAACGCAGTCGATCCTGATGTCGGATCAGGCGTATTTTGTGTTTTACGAGGAGGGCCGCGTGCTCTACACCTCCCGCGGGCTGGAGCTGGACGACCCGGCCGCCGTGCAGGCTTCAATTCCCGGCCAATACGCTGCGCTGCGGCAGGGCGGCCGCAGCTACTTCGGCCTGCGGGGCACGCTGGAAAGCACGGGATGGGATTATGTCTGCCTGATCCCCTACGACAACATTGCCGACTCGCTCCGGTTTTCCATTGTGTTTTCCCTGGCCATCGTGCTGCTCACCGCCGTCCTTGCCATCCTGCTGGCCCGCTGGATCATCGGCAACCTGACCCGCCATTTCAGCAGTCTGATCTATAAAATGGAGGAATTCGGACGAAACGAGTCGGTACTGCCCGCCACCGACTACGATTATTCGGCCAGACGGGACGAGATCGGCCTGCTGCACAACCAGTTCGACCGTATGGCGCAGAAAATCCAGCAGCTGATCCGGGAAAACTATATCAATGAGATCCTGGCCAAGGACGCAAAGCTGAAGGCGCTGGAAAACCAGATCAATCCCCATTTCCTTTACAACACGCTGGAGTCCGTCAACTGGCGCGCCAAAGCCAGCGGTGAAAAGGAGATTTCCATCATGGTGGAGGCGCTGGGCGCCCTGCTGCGCACCACCCTCAGCCATAAAAGCACCACCTGCACCCTGGAGCATGAGCTGGAAATTGTCCGCCACTATATCGCTATCCAGCGGCTGCGCTTTGAAGAGCGGCTGGATTATCGGGAGAACCTGGATCCGGCGGTATTGTCGGCGCAGCTGCCGCAGCTGACCATTCAGCCGCTGGTGGAAAACGCGATCAACTACGTGCTGGAAGAGGTGGCCGACACCTGCGTGATTGAAGTCCGCGGCCTTCTGGACGGCGGGCGGATCCTGGTGCAGGTGATCAACACCGGCTCCCAGTTCCAGCCGGATATGCTGGACAAGCTGGAGCGCGGCGTGATTGTGCCGCACGGCTTCGGGATCGGCCTTCTGAATATCCATAAACGGATTCAGTTGATTTACGGCGGGGAATTCGGCCTTTCCCTGTACAACAGCGACGAGGATCACGCCGTCGCACAGATTTGCATTCCGCGGAGGAACTATGATTAAACTGATCATCGCCGACGACGAGCGGATCATCCGGGAAACCATCTCCAATCTGATCGACTGGAAAAGCCTCGGCATCACGCTGGTGGGCCTGGCCAAAGACGGCAACGAGGCGTACAATATGATCCTGGACGAATGCCCGGACATTGTTTTAACCGATATCCGGATGCCGGGCCTGTCCGGCCTGGATCTGATCCGAAAGACCAACGAGGTCAATACCAATACGCAGTTTATTATCCTGTCCGGTTACAGCGAGTTTGAATATGCCAAGCAGGCCATGGAATACGGCGTGCGGCATTACATTCTGAAGCCCTGCAACGAGGAGCAGATTATCTCCTGCATCCGGAAGGTCCTCAGGACCATCTCCGAGCAGGTGCCGTTTCGGGAATTGGAGGCGGAACGGCAGCGCTTCGCTGCGACCATGCATCACCAGCTTTTTATGAACGTCATCCATGACAGCCTGGTGCTGGAAGCGCCGAAGGAAACGGCCGGCTACCGCTCCATTTACCGGAAATACCGGAAATTCATCGACTTTGAAAATGACCGCTACGAAATGTTCGAACTGCCTGGGCTGGAGGCGGAACGGATGACGCAGGCCGTGGCGGCCCTGGAGCGGCAGCGCAGGCAGCGGGCGCCGGGCATCTTTTACAGTTATCTGTACGTCCACCGCAGGCTGATTCTGATCTTCCAGTCCTATAAAGAGGACTATCCGGTCCTGGAGGCATTGCTGCAGACGCTCTGCGCACCGGCAGCCGTCCGGCGGCAGACCTACGCCAATCTGGAGCAGCTGTTCTCCGAGCTTCTCGAGCGGATCAGCAAATATGAAATCTTTCGCTATTCCGACGGAAACACAGCCACAACCATCTATAACTACAAGAACCTGATCCGGGATATCGGGCAGTACGCGGAGGAAAGCTACAGCAGCGACCCGGCGGCGGCCGGCGCCGCCTATGCTGCGCTGACAGAGCAGCTCTCAGCAATTTCCGACATCAGCCTGCTCAAGCAGCTGGCTTCCTCCCTGATGCTGCTGGCCGCGTCCAAAAGCCTGCGGTTCACGCCGCTGGCCGCCACAGAATTTCTGATGGGCATCGCGCCTCTGGAGAACTGCAGCGCGCTCATCGCCCGCCTGCTGCCCCAGCTGGAATCCATATACGCCGAATACCACAGCGCGCATCGGAGCGGCGAGCTCAGCGATATGGTCAAAACCTATGTACGGGAACACATCTCAGACCCGCGGCTGTCGCTGAAATGGATTTCCGAGCACGTGCTCTATATGAACGAAGACTACGTCGGCCGGAAATTTTTCAAGGAAACCGGGGAGAAATTTTCCAATTATGTCACAAACGTCCGGATTCAAACGGCCAAAGAACTGCTGGCCGGAACGGAGAGCGACAAAATTCAGGACATTGCCGAGCTGGTTGGGTGCGGCAACAATCCGCAGTATTTCAGCCAGATTTTCAAAAAGCAGACCGGGCAGACGCCCAGCAGCTATGTCCGTATGATCCGCGGCGGCTCCTGAGGCCCGCCCGGGGACGCGCCGAAGCCCCTTCCGTACAGAGGGGAAGGGGCTGGCGCCGGGC
>JAHZEF010000210.1 GCA_019422005.1 Clostridiales bacterium | reverse complement strand
CCATCTTATGGGAAATGTAAATGATCGCAATCCCCTTTTTCTTCAGCTCTTCGATGATACCGAACAGATATTCCACTTCGGTCTCCGTCAGGGACGAAGTCGGTTCGTCCATGATGATGACGTTGGCGTTGTTGGAAACCGCCTTTGCAATTTCGATGCACTGTATTTTGGAAACCGACAGCGTTTTCACCAGCGCTTTCGGGTCAAAATCCAGCTTCAGCTTCTTCAGCACCTCCACCGTATCGTCATACATCTTCTTGTAGTCCACTACAATCCCCTTTTTGGGCAGGCGGCCCATCCAGAGGTTTTCCATAACCGTCAGATGCAGTTCCGGCTGCAGCTCCTGGTGGATCATGGAGATCCCGCTCTGCAGCGCGTCCAGAGAGTTCTGAAATTTCACTTCCCTGCCCCGATGAATGACCGTGCCGCTGTCCGGCGTATAAATTCCAAACAGGCACTTCATCAGCGTGGATTTGCCGGCGCCGTTTTCGCCCATCAGCGCATGGACCGTTCCGGGCTCGATCTGCAGCGTCACATCGTCCAGGGCCCTGACGCCCGGGAATTCCTTTGTAATATGGTGCATTTCAAGCACATACTTTGCCTGATTCACCGTGTCCCCTCCTTTGAGAATCGGAAAGAGCATCTTTCGATGCTCTTTCCGACAAAAGCAAGACCGTGTCAGCCGATGGAATCCAGATTTTCGGCCGTGACAGGAATATAGGGAACCCATACATACTGCCCGTCCAGATCATAGCCCAGGTTTTCAGAGGTCGGCGTTTCTCCCTTTGCCAGCAGCGTGCACAGCTTGACAACCGCATCCGCCTGGCCATAGGCGTCGTTGAACACGGACGCGTACATGGTCCCTTCCCCGATTGCAATCTGCGCTTCCTCGTTGCAGTCCACGCCCACCACGGGGATGAAGTCGCCGCCATCCGTCAGATAGCCGCCGGCCTTCAGCGCTTCGATGGCGCCCAGCGCCATTTCATCGTTGTTGCAGATGACCGCTTCAATGTCGTCATGCGCCGCCAGGATCCGCGCCATCACATCCTGCCCTTCGGCGCGGGCCCAGTTGGCAGTATCGACCGCCAGTTCCTCCACCTGGATTCCGGCATCCGTAATCGCCTTGACGGAATACTCCGTGCGCAGAATGGAATCCTGATGTCCGGGATCGCCCATGATCATGACATACTGCAGAACGCCGTCCCCATTGCGGTCGGCCTCCGGGTTGTCATTCCAGTAAGCCACCAGCGCCTCGCCCTGCATGGTTCCGGATTCCTCGGCCCTCGCGCCCACATAATAGTTGCCGGGGGCGCCGGCCAGCACATCCTCTTCCGGCTCCACATTGAAGAACACAACCGGCACGTCCTCGGCTCCGGTTTTCTCCAGAATATCCGGGGCGTTGGTGGTATTCATCATGTTGACGGCCAGGATCTCATATCCCTTGGTCAGGAACAGGTCGATGTTGTTGCTGATCACAGTCTCATTGGACTGGCCGTCCACGATATCCAGCGTGACGCCCAGCTCGTCGGCCGTCGCCTGCAGGCCATTGCGCATCTCGGTCAGATAGGCATTGCTGAACTCCTGAATGTTGACGCCGATGGTAATATCCGCCGCATCCGCCGGTTCACCGCCGGCAGATTCCGTATCTCCGCCGGACTGGGCGCCGTCAGCCGCAGGCGCATCCGTTTTCCCGTCTTCAGCCGCCTGATCACCGCCGCAGGCCGCCAGGCTCAGCATCAGAATCAGAATCAGGATCAGCGCAAGGAACAATGCGATTCGTTTTTTCATTTGAGACCCTCCATTTTTCAGTTTTTGTTGGACGCAGGCTGAAACAAAGCCGCTGCAGGTTCTTCTCCTTCGTCTTATACGCGCTTTTGTTTTGTAACTTTGTTTCGTATTAATTATAATTCCTTGCAGAACCATATGCAAGCTATTTTTCCGGTTCAGCGATTTTTTGTCAAAATAGAATAGATATGGCAGCGTATTCTTATGCATATCACCAGTTTTTTCCTGGCTGCGGCAAATCCCTTTTTGATTTTCCCTATTTTAATTACGCAATTTAATTCCGTAACCAGTGCGTTGTATCCTTGATTTTTCAGAGGCAATGTGTTACGATAGACAAAAATCCGGAGGTGACACGATTTGTCCAATCCCGCGTCGCAGATTGTCGCTGCGCTCCCATCTGATCTGAAACTGAGCAACCGGATGCAGATTCTGGAGATTTTTAAGACCGGCGGCACGTATACCGCCAATCACATTGCAGAGCAGATCGGCGTCAGCCGGCAAACAGTGATGAAGGCCATCCAGTTCTTCATCCGCAAAGGCCTGATTGTCTCCACCGGCAAAGCCGAATCCACCAACGTGGGCGGCAAGCGCCCTGAGCTCTTCTCCCTCTCGCCCCATAAATATCTGCTGTGCGTCTCCCTGTGGCCGGACAGCCTGCATATTACGCTCCTGAACTTTCTCTTTGAGACGGTGGATGCGCTTTCCCTGCGGCAGGCGCTCCCATCCGATGCAGAAACCGCTGTGCAGACCATCGGCCGGATATCCTGCGACCTGCTTCAGCACAACCATATCGCACTGGAGCAGCTCTGCGGCGTCAGCGTTTCCACCTCCGGTATTGTGGACTACCGGACCAACACTTTGAAGTATAATTCCCTTTCTCCGGACTGGGGACGAAACATTCCGCTTGCGGAGCTGCTTCGCCCGTATTTTGCCGCAGGTACGCCGATCCTCGTGGAAAACGTCGCAAAGGTGACCGGCCGCGCAATCCTCCATGAGCCGGAACTGCGAAACAAGCGGGTTCTGGTGGTCTTTTCCTCCTGGGGCGGCGTCTGCGCATGCTTCATCGAAAAGGATCGGATCCTCAACGGCAAGGACTCTCTGATCGGCGAAATCGGGCATATGGTACTGGTGCCCGAAGATGAAGAACAGTGCGGCTGCGGGAGCCACGGGTGCTTTGAGCGTCTGGTCAGCAACGAGCGCCTGCGCCAAACCGTGACGCGCACCCTGGTCTCCCACCCGGATTCTCTGCTGAACAGCCTCTCCATTCCGGATCTGACGGTGGAGACGCTGTTCTCCGTCTGCGGCCACGGCGACGCCTATGCGCAGAAGCTGGTTTCGCAGCTGGCGCAGTACTTCGCCATGGCGCTGCGCAACATTACGCTGTCCTTCGATCCGGACCTTGTGGTGTTTCAGGGGGAGTACGCTGCGGCAGACGAATTCTTCTGCCGCCAGTTCCACCGTTGTCTCAGTGAATTCCAATACTATCCGGACGGCGGCCCCTTCCAACTGCAGCTGGACCGCCGCCCCATCCAGGAGCTGGATATCCGCGGCGCATATACGCTGCTGCTGGATCACTTCTTCAGTGATTCTGCGCTGTATCAGTAGCCGGGCCGGTTCTCCTCCGCCGCCGGATGGAGCAGCCGGCGGCATGCCGTCTTCCTCTCCTTTCACCCATCCATCGTGTCCCCTGCCGCACAAAAAATGCGCAGACGTACAGCCGTACGTCTGCGCATTTTGAA
>JAHZEF010000021.1:7749-25800 GCA_019422005.1 Clostridiales bacterium | reverse complement strand
GGCGCAGCGCTGCCGGCAGTGCAAAAAGCCCAAATGTGTGGAAGGATGGCCGGTCAACGTCCGGATCCCGGAGTTTATTGCCAAGGTGGCCGAGGGCGATTTCCTGGCTGCGTATGAGATTATCACTTCCACCAACGCCCTTCCGGCGCTGTCCGGCCGCGTCTGTCCTCAGGAGAGCCAGTGTGAGGCGGTCTGTGTCCGCGGCCTCAAGGGAGAGCCGGTGGCCATTGGGCGGCTGGAGCGTTTTGTTGCCGACTGGTATCTGGAGCATGTCAATCAAATGCCGGAGAAGGTCCCCTCCAACGGGAAAAAGGTGGCGGTGATCGGCTCCGGGCCGTCCGGCCTGACGTGCGCCAGCGACCTGGCGAAGAAGGGCTATGCAGTCACCATGTTCGAAGCGCTGCATACGGCGGGCGGCGTGCTGGTTTACGGCATCCCCGAGTTCCGTCTGCCCAAGGCCATTGTGCAGAATGAAGTGGACAAGCTGGCGGCGCAGGGCGTGGAAGTGATGACCAACATGGTCATCGGCAAGGTGCTGTCCATCGACGAGCTGTTTGAGATGGGCTATCAGGCTGTATTTGTCGGTTCCGGCGCCGGCCTGCCCATGTTTATGCATATTCCGGGAGAGGCCCTGGTGGGCGTTTATTCCGCCAACGAGTACCTGACCCGCGTCAATTTGATGAAGGCGTATCAGGAGGAAAACGATACGCCGATCATTCACTCCAAAGCTGTGGCGGTTGTGGGCGGCGGCAACGTGGCCATGGATGCGGCCCGCTGCGCCAAGCGTCTGGGCGCAGAGCATGTGTACATCGTCTATCGCCGCAGCGAGGCGGAGATGCCGGCCCGTGCCGAGGAACTGCACCACGCCAAGGAAGAGGGCATTGAACTCCGGATTCTGTGCAATCCGACGGAGATCCTCGACGACGGCAGCGGCCGCGTCGGCGCGATCAAATGTGGCCGCATGGAACTGGGCGAACCGGATGCGTCCGGCCGCCGCAGGCCGGTGGAAATTCCGGGATCCGAGTTCACGCTGGATGTGGACACTGTGATTATGAGTCTGGGCACCTCCCCCAATCCGCTGATCCGTTCCACAACGCCGGGCCTGGAGACAAACCGTAAGGGCTGTCTGGTTGTCAACGAGGACAATATGACCACCCGTGACATGGTTTACGCCGGCGGCGACGCCGTCACCGGCGCTGCCACCGTGATTCTGGCCATGGGGGCCGGCAAGAAAGCCGCCGCCGCCATTGACGAGGCGCTGAGCAGGAAAAACTGAATCCTGAAGCATACAGGCAGGCCCTCCGCATTCCCGTGCGGAGGGCCTGCTGTGCCATTGTGCAGGACGCCGGTCAGTCCTGCCAGTCGGTCAGTTTGATGGAGCCGCTGCGGCTTTCGGCGCGGATCCGCGGGATACCGCCGCCCCGGGTGACGGAACCGCTTTTGGGATAAGAAAGGTCCAGATATTCATCCTTGACGCTGCCGCTGGCGGTGTGGTATTGCAGCTCATATCCATCCGTACCCTCCAGGCACAGCTTGATGCTGCCGCTGGAGGATGTCAGGGAGACCTCCTCTGTTTCTCCGCCGGCCGCAGCCTTGATGGAGCCGCTGGAGGTCTGCAGACGGAGGGATTGGAAGGGCTCCCAAACCTTGACGGAGCCGCTGACGGTTTCCGCCTCCAGCGTCCCGCCGCCCCGGCGGACCTTGACGCTGCCGCTGCGCGTATGGAGCTCTGCATGGCAGGAAGGCGCATCCAGCCGGATGGAACCGCTGGAAGTGCGCAGCGTATAGGACAAAACGCTGTCCTGCGGTACCTGCAGCAGCAGCCGGGCGGCGCCGAGCCAGGAGCCTGCGCCGCCGGTCTCCAGGATCTGCAGCCGGCCCTCTTCAGCGGAAAGCACCGGCGGCTGAGCCCTGACCAGCCCCCGGCGGTAAAACGACGCGATGACGCGGTCGCCGTCGTAGGGCTCCACCTCAATGCTGCAGTGCTCCATTGCCGCGTCAATGGAGGAAACTGCGTCAAATTCCTCTGTGAATTCCAGCGTTCCTGCGCTGCCCCGGGAGCCGGGGATCCAACCGCCGCCAATGGCCAGGACGGCCAGCCCCAGAAGCAGCAGAAAGGATGCCGACAGGAGGATCAGCCGGAGGATCAGTTGGGTTTTCCGCTTCATTCTGCGTCCCTCAATTCAAAGATTACGCGCAAAATGCCGGAGAAGATGCCGGCCAGGGGCCAGATGATCCAGGTGATGTGCCAGGCAAAGGTCAGAAAGCTGACGGCCAGATAGACGATGGTCACCACTGACCAGAAGATGGAAAACAGCGCTTTGATCTTGTGGCCGTCGGGCCGCCGGAGCAGTTCCCGTTCCCAGCGATCCTCGTCATCCTCTGCCTGATACTCGGCCGGCGTGGACATGTGCGTATAGACCAGCAGTGCGGTGGCGCCGGCTGCCAGCACCAGCAGCGCCACGACCGCAAGAATCTGCAGGCGTTCGCTGCTGCTCAGGGCGCTGGCCACCACCAGGGCGGCGCCCAAAATGTAAATGGCGACGCTGACGGCGGTATTGCGGGCGTTGCGCCGGCGGAAGAATTGCGCTTCCCGGCGGAATGCTTCGTCCGGCGTGACTGCTGCGATCATGGCTTCCACATCGCCCATGCTGGCCACGGTCAGGCTGTAGGCCTGGGCGTCGCTCTTACCCTCGCGCAAATAGTCAGCGTAGCGGTCGTGCATATTGCTCAGGAGCTCTTCCTTCAGCTCCTGGGCTTTTTTGGTGCGCGGAATGCCGGCAAACAACGCATGGATGTAGCTGTCAATTTTATGGTTCATCTTTCTGCTCCCCCTGCAATAAATGATCCAGAATGGCTTTGACGGCCTGCCAGTCGGCCAGGTTTTCCCGATGAAGCTCCCGCCCCATGGGCGTAATGGCGTAGTAGCGCCGCCGCGCGCCGGTCTGTTCGTCGCCCCAGTAGGAGCGGATACAGCCGGCCTGCTCCAGGCGGCGGAAGGTGGTGTAGAGGGTGGCCTCTTTCAGCTCCAGCAGCCCGCCGGTAGCCTGCGCCACATGGCGGTTGATTTCATAGCCGTAGCTGTCCCGGAGGAGCAGCTGGGCCAGGATAATGGTGTCCGTATATCCCCGGATCATATCGGACATATTGAGCATTTCATCACCTCTCATCCTCTGAGGCCAGTATAGTGCGATATACCTCGCCTGTCAATGTATATTTTTAAAAAATATATTTCATACTATAAAAAACAATGCCGCACCCGGGCGGGCGCGGCAATGGGATCCCGGCAGAAAGCCCCGCATCGGCCGAAGCCGATGCGGGGCGATGGGTTCTGTCAGTTTTTCTGCAGCAGCGCCTCGCCGGCCTTATAGATATCGCCGGCGCCGACGGTCAGGATCAGGTCTCCCGGCCCGGCAATGCTGCGCAGATAAGCGGTCACCTCAGGAAGCGTTTCGCAGAACACGGCGTTGGGAAGCCGCGCTGCCAGATCTGCAGAGGAAATTCCGATGGTATTCTGTTCCCGGGCGGCGTAGATCTCCGCCAACACGGCCACATCCACTTGGCGGAGTTCCCGGACAAAGTCTTCAAACAGTGCGCTGGTGCGGGTATAGGTATGGGGCTGGAAAGCGCAGATCACACGGCGGTAGCCCATGGACCGGACGGAGGTCAGCAGCGCATGGAGCTCGCCCGGATGGTGGGCGTAGTCGTCGTAGAGATCGGCGCCGTTGAAGCTCCCTTTGAATTCCAGCCGCCGGCCGGCCCCCCGGAAGGTGGAAAGCCCCCTGGCGGCCGTGTCCGCGCCGATGCCGCAGTGCCATGCGACGGCAATGGCGGCCAGTGCGTTCAGCACGTTGTGGCGGCCCAATACCTGAAGGTCAAAGTGCCCGTACGGCTGCCCGGCACAGATGGCGTCAAAACTGCTCCAGTCAGGCGAGCAGTTGACGGCGCGGACCTGGCACTGCTCCGACAGGCCGAAGGTCAGCTTGTCAAGACCCTCCAGCGCCTGCAGAGTGCCGGCGTCGTCGCCGTTGGCAATGACGCGGCCGCTGTCGGGCACCAGCTGCGCAAAGGTGCGGAAAGACTTCTGAACGTCTGCCAGATCCTTGAAGAAATCCAGATGATCCGCATCAATATTCAGAATTACAGCCACGGTGGGATAAAAATTCAAAAAGGAATTACAGTATTCACAGCTCTCCATGATGATGGTTTTCCCGCCGCCGACCCGATGGCCGGCCTGGAGCAGGGGAAGATAGCCGCCGATCATCACAGTGGGGTCAGCCTGCGCCTCCATGAAAATATGGGTCACCATGGAGGTGGTCGTGGTTTTGCCGTGGGTGCCGGCCACGCAGATGGCCCGCTCATAGGATTTCATGATATGGCCCCAGGCCTGGGCGCGCTCGAAAATGGGGATACCCAAGGCGCGGGCGGCCGCAATTTCCGGATTGTCGTTGTGGACGGCGGCGGTACGGATCAGCGCTTCTGCGCCGGCAATGTTCTCAGGACGATGGCCGATGGAAACGGAGATGCCTTTGGAAAGCAGGTCGTCTGTGGAAAGGGAGACGCTCATATCGGAGCCGGAGATCTCCACGCCCATCCCGCGCAGAACCAGGCCGAGGGGACGCATGGACACGCCGCCGATTCCTACCAGATGGATTCGGCGGCCGGGGCGGATATAATCACCGATTTGGGACGGATTAAAAGGCATACAGGTTCCTCCGGATTGGATAGATTCGCAAAAAGGATTGAAACGCCGCCGATCTCCCGATATAATGGCTGGGGATCCTGCTGCGGCGGTATGGCTGCAGGCTCAGTACGGATTATTATAATACGATTGCGCGCGCGTGACAAGAAAAATCTGGTGCTTTTCGGTGGAAACGGACTGTAAATTATGGAAAAGACAATGGAGTTGACAGGCAGGGAGCAGGGGAGGCGCATTCTGCGGCGGCTGGAGCAGGCCGGCTTCCAGGCGTATTTTGTGGGCGGCTGCGTGCGGGACCTGCTGTTGGGAAGGCCGGTGCACGACTGGGATATCGCCACCTCTGCGAGACCGGAGCAGGTCCTGGCGCTGTTCCCGCACTGTGTCCCCACCGGGCTGCGCCATGGGACGGTCTCTGTGCTGGAAGGCGGCGGCGCTTTTGAGGTGACCACCTTCCGCGCCGACTGCGGGTATGAGGACGGCCGGCACCCCGACCGCGTCCGGTTTCTGCCGGAACTGCGGGAAGACCTGCGCCGGCGGGACTTTACGATCAACGCCATGGCGATGGATGCCGGCGGCGTGCTGACGGATCTCTGCGGCGGACGGGAGGATCTGGAGTCGGGGCTGATCCGGTGTGTGGGCGAACCGGCGCGCCGCTTTTCCGAAGACGCCCTCCGCCTGCTGCGGGCGGTTCGCTTTTCCGCCCAGCTGGGATTTGCCATCGAGCCGGAGACCGACCGTGCGCTGGAGGCCTGCGCGCCGCTCTGCGCGCGGCTGTCGGCGGAGCGGGTCCGTGATGAGATGGAAAAGACGCTGCTGTCCCCGCAGCCGGGCGCGTTGAAGAGGATGCTGGAGACCGGCATGCTCTCCTCCTTTGGGCTTGCGGGATCTGCGCCGCTGCGGCTGACGGAGCGGGCCGCCTGTGAGCGGGCCGCCCGCTGGGCGGCTTTGCTGGTGGAACTGCCGGGACTGGATTTGCGAAGGCTGCGGCTGGACCGCAAGACCGCGGCCCTGTGCGCTGCGGCGGCCGCAGCCTACCGGCCGTCGCTGACAGAGGCGGAGCTGAAGCGGCTGGTGGCCGACAGGGGCTGGGAGGTTGCCCGGTGCGTCTGCCGGATCAACGGGCAGGACGCGCTGGCCGACGCGTTGGCTGCGTCAGGACAGTGCGTCACGCTGGCGCAGCTGGCGGTGACGGGACGGGATCTGCCGCAGTACGGCGGCCGGGCGGTGGGCGTGCTGCTGCGGGAGCTGCTGGCCCATGTGCTGGAGCATCCGGAGGAAAATACGAAAGCACGCCTGCTGGAGCTGGCGGAGGCCTGGGGCGGCCGGCCGGGCGGCGCGGCGCCGGGAGACGCCGGGACTGCCCGGGCGGATCCCGGGCCGTAGGAAGGCCGCTGGAAGGCGGCTGCCGCACCGGAGGGGCAGGGAGCGCCCCCGGGCGGGCGTTTTCTGCACATTCGGCCGGCCGGGACAGGGATGCTTTGTCCATAAAACCGGCTTTGGCGAAGGGGAGCCCCGGGCTGTACGGCCCGGGGCTCCCCTTCGCCTATTCTGTTATGATTACGCGCACCACCGCGTCTGTGCCGATTTCCCCGCTGTAGTAGACGGTAAAGGAACCGGCATAGGCCTTGGCTTCTTCCAGCGTCACCCAGTTTCCGGTGTCGCTGTTGCAGACCTGCACATTGCTGCTGACGGGAACCTGGACGCCGTCCAGCACAACGCTTTCGGTGCCCTGGAAGCTGGAACGGGCTACGGCCTCTGCCTCCTCCAGCAGGATCAGGCTGGCGACCGTCCCTTCAGAGGTGACCGCAATTCCCCCGACGTCCCCATTGGTGAAGACATGGTTGGAGATGCAGGGGTCTGTGGTGCCGTCGGCATTTTCCACAGAGACGGTCCGGTTGACGTAGCTTCCGGCGGCGTCCGCCGTTTGGACGCCGCGGTGCAGAATGCCGTAGGTATAGGCATTCCCGGTCACATTGTTCAGCACCAGAACGTTCACCTCGCCGCTGCTGTTGGTCCCGGCGTAGACAATGTCTGAAGCGGCGACAGAGGGCGTCTGGATATCCTCCAGGTCGATTTCCACCGCGATGCTGTTGCGGATGCGGTCGTAGATGGTAAGCCGGTCTGCAAGCGGGACGCTGCCCAGCTTTTTTGCCGCCACATTCAGGGATCCTGCGGCGGCTTTGCTGCTCACGGCGCGGAGCGTGATTTTGCCGATCCCGGAGGAATGTACCTGCACGACCGAACCAACCTGGATGCCGGAGGCTTCGGAGGAGAGGCTGCCTGAGACAGTCAGGCCGCTGAACAGACGGACGGAAGCGGAGGCGCTGCTGAGGCTTTCCACCAGGCCGACCATGCTGCCGGAGGAAGCGGAGGCAGAAGAAGCGTCTTCCACCTCGCCTGCGCTGTTCAGCGTGACGGTAATCCTGTCGCCCACCTCAAACTGGGACAGCGCCGCCGCCGCGGAATCCGCAACTTCCAGCTCCAGGCCCAGCAGGGTGATGACGCCGGGATTGGCGGCGCTGGGCCGGGCGTCCTCGTAGTAGCCGGTCAGCGCCACGCCCTCATAGGCTGCAGACTCAAAGGCAGCCACCGTGTCCACAACGCCGCCGGCAGAATAGAGCAGTGTGACACGCCGGCAGTGTTCCAGGTTGTACCAGCCGTTTCCATAGGTGGTCGCCTCTCCGTCCAGCAGCAATACGGCGCCGGCGGGGATGGAGTAAACAGCGCCGTCCGCATCTGTGATATCTGCGGCGGTGACGTCGGAGGGCGTGACTGTACGCCAGGCGTCTGTATCCGGCACAAAGCCGGCGGTTGTGCCGTCCTGATTCAAAAGCAGCGTACCGCGCCGGCCGAGCATATCGTCGGAGATGGCCGTGGCCTGCCCGTATGTGCTGATGCTTCCGGAGGCGTAGATCTGAAGCGCGCCGGCGCTGTCTGCGTCATTGTCCAGAAGGACTGCGCCGGATATGCTGCCGGCCGTCAGCGTTTCCGCATAGCACCGGCCGTCGCTGGTATCGCTCTGGAGAAGGCGGTAAAAGAGGAGCGCCGCTTCTCCGCGGGTCATGGCGGCGTAAGCGGAGGAGCGGATGCCGCTGGTGAGCCCCAGATCGGAGGCCTTCTGCATATAATCCTCAGGCCAGAACGCGCCGATTTCTTCCGTGGTATAGCCCAGCAGCCGCAGCGCTACGGTGACGGCCTGTCCCACGGTGACGCTGTCGCTGGGGCCGAAGGTCCCGTTGCCGTAGCCGTTGATCAGATTGTGATCCTGGGCGAGGTTTACATAAGCGGCTGCCCAATGGGCGGCCGGCAGATCGGAAAACAGGGTCCGGTAGGCGCTGCTCTGCACCTGATCCCGGTAGGGGCTGGCTTTTACAGCCAGGACGCAGAACTGCGCGCGGGTCAGCAGGCTGTCCGGGGCGTAAATACCGTCGGATATGCCGGAGACGATCCCCAGGCCGGACAGCACCTCTGCAGCTTCTGCCGTGTCCGCGTCGGAGATATCGGAAAACGCCGCTGCGGAGACGGTGAGGCTGACGGCCGGGAGAATGCCGGCGCAGAGGGAGAGCGCCAGGAAAACGGATAAGATGCGATGTTTCAAAATGATCCCTCCTCTAATCTGCCCGCAGGGCGTCCACGGGCTGCAGATTGGACGCCTTTACCGCGGGATAAATTCCGAAACCGATGCCGATCACCACGGAAAAGGCGAACGCTCCCAGGGAAACCGGCGTGCTGGGCGTCAGGATCAGGCCGTACATGGCCTGCCCCAGAATCAGCGACAGAAGAAACCCCAGGGCAATGCCGATGAGACCGCCCAAACCGCTGAGGATGGCCGCCTCCACCAGAAACTGGACGATAATTTCCCGCCGGGGAGCGCCGATGGACTTCTTGATTCCGATTTCCCGGGTGCGCTCCGTGACGGTAACCAGCATGATGTTCATGATGCCGATGCCGCCCACCAGCAGCGCAATGGATGCGATCCCGCCCAGCACCACGCTCATGGAGGTCATTTCCTCCGTGCTGGAACTCATCTCGGCGTTTCCGTCCTCCAGGGAATAGCTGCCGATGCTCTCGGGGATCAGGTCGGCGAGAAAAACGTCCAGCGACCGGATCACCGCGTCAACATGGTCGGAGGTGTCCACCTTGACGGTCAAAGCGGTCAGATGATCGCTGAGCAGGAGGCTGCGGCTGAGGCTGTACGGAATCGCCAGTACGTCGTCCATGGACTCCTCCGCGCCGCCGTCCTTCTGGTAATAGGTGCCGATAACGGTGAAGGGGGTGCCGCCCAGATAAACGGTTTCGCCGATGGGGTCGGCGTATTGGAACAGGGTGTCTGCCACATAGGAACCCAGCACGCAGACCGCATTCCGGTTCTCTATGTCGAAAGCGGAGAGGTCGCGGCCCTTTTCCAGCGTGTAGTTGCTGCAGACAGACCATTGGCTGCTGCCGAAATAGGTCACCGTGGTATCCAGCGTGACGGAGCGGTATTTGACGGACTTGCGGGCAGTCAGGGAAGGGGAAACGCCCTCCACCATTTCGCCCAGCTCCCCGCTGCAGTATTCGGAAAGCGATGGATAGACGTCCGGCGCGCGGGCGCTGTCGTACCAGGTCAGCGTAACGTTCACCTTGTTGACGCCCAGCTTTTCATAGTAGGCGGTGATATCGGCGTTGTAGCCGGAGACCAGCGCCACCAGAACCAGTACGGCTGTGACGCCGATGATGATGCCGAGCATGGTCAGAAACGAGCGGCCCTTTTTTTCCCGGATGGATTCCAGGGCCATGGGAAGCGCGTTCATGAGGCTTCCCCCTGAAGAGCGGCCCTGTCCGCTGGGACGCCGTCGGCCCGGCTGTCGTGGAGAATGCGGCCGTCCCGAACCCGGACGATCCGGTCTGCCTGGGCGGCGATGCCGTTGTCGTGGGTGATGAGGATTACGGTGGTGCCTGCAGCGTTCAGTGTGCGCATAAGGCGGAGGACCTGGGCGCCGGTATTGGACTCCAGCGCGCCGGTGGGTTCGTCGGCCATGAGGACCGGCGAGCGGGTGGCGATGGCGCGGGCGATGGCGACCCGCTGCTGCTGTCCGCCGGACAGCTGAGAAGGCCGGTTGTTCGCCTTGGACAGGATATCCACCTGTTCCAGCGCATCCATGGCCCGGCTTCGGCGCTCCTCCAGCGGCACCTTCTGGTACGCCATGGGCAGGGCCACGTTCTGCCAGACGGTCAGAGAGGGGATCAGGTTATAGCCCTGAAAAATAAAGCTGATGGTTCGGGAACGGATTTGCTCCAGTTCACGCTGGCTCTTGCTCCGGATGGGTACCCCGTCCAGAAAATACTCCCCCCGCGTAGGGACGTCCAGACAGCCGAGGATGTTCATCATGGTGGACTTTCCGGAGCCGGAGGTGCCGATGATGGCCAGAAATTCTCCGGTCTCCACCTCCAGATCCACGCCGTCCAGGGCGTTGACCTGGTTTTCCTGTCCTTCAAAATAGATTTTACAGACCTGCTGCAGCCGAATCAAACTCATGGGGTTCCCTCCTTTATCTCATGGGGCCGCCGGAAGGCATACCGCCTCCCATGGGCATGCCGCCGCCAAAGTCCATGCCGCCCGGGAAGCTGCCGGACTGCGCTTCGGATTCCCCGCCGCTGCTCTGGGTGTCTCCGCCGGCGGGTGCGGAAGTTTCGTAGCGGGTGAATACCACATCCCCCTCCTCTGCGCCGGAGAGGATGCAGACGTACTGGCTGTTGGACTGCCCCACCTCCACCGGTACGGCATAGAAGCCCTTGGGGAGGTCTTCCTCCTCCAGAGAGACTGCGTTTTCCGGCTCGGAATCCGCCTGGATCAGGAGGCAGGTGCCTTCGCTGGTGCTGCGGAGTGCGGAGATCGGCGCCAGAACGCCCTCTGCGTCTTCTCCGACCTGGATGGAATAGGAGACGTTGACGCCGGCGGACAGCGCGCCTGCAGCGGGGATTTCAATGACAATGGGGAAATAGGCGACGCCGTCGGAGTTGGTGGCTTCGTAACTGATTTCTGACACGGAGCCGGTAAAGACCTGATCCTCGGTACTGTCGGAACCGGATCGGGTGACGACGGCTTCGGTTCCGGGAGAGATCGCGTCAATGTCCAGCTCATCGATATTGACGGTGATTTCCATGGTATCCAGATTGTAGATCACCACGGCGGCCGTGCTTTCCGAACGGGGCCGTTCCCCGGCGCTGATCCCCACCTGGATGACCTGCCCGGAGATCTCGGCCCGAACTGCGAAGTCGTCCCGGGACGCCTCCGCCTCTTCGATGCGTTCCTCATAGGAGCGGATCCGTTCCTGCGTCTGCCCGATCCGGTCGGTGAGGGTGGCCAGTTCCGTCTGAAGGTCGGAGCCGTCCAGTACGAACAGGGTTTGCCCGGCGGTGACCGCTTCGTAATTTTCCACGGCAATGGTCAGCAGTTCGGCAGAGACTTCTGCAGAGAGCGTCCGGCTGTCCCGGTATTCCAGTTCGCCCTCTATGGCGGGATACAGCTTTTCTCCGGAGGCCGTCAGCAAATAGCCGGCGGCGGCGGTGCCTTCCGTAAGCGAACCGGGGTTATCGACAGTCACGGTGACGGCGAAGCAGGGCGTCCCTTCGGAGGAAAGCCGTTCCACCTTGTGGACCGCCGTGACGGTTCCGGTCAGATTCAGCATCTGATCGGCGATGGAAACGCCTGCGCTCATCCCCACATAAACCTGTTCCTCATAGGCATAGCTGAAGTATTGCGTCAGCTTCATCTGGGTATCGTCCACCAGAACCGCCAGCTGCGTCCCGGAGGGGATATCCTCGCCTTCCTCTGCGGTGATTGCGGAAATGTGCCCGGAAAAGGGGGCGGCGACGGTCAGGCCGGAGAGGGACTCCCGGACGTCGGAAAGCTGCTCCTGGCTGCTCAAAAGGTCATCCTCCAGGGTGGCGATTTCGTCCTTGTATTCGTCAATTTCATCGTCCAGTTCAGAATCATCCTGCTCATACAGCAAATCGCCGGCCTCCACCGTATCGCCCGGGGAAACGTACACAGAGAGGATCTCCGCAGTGGAGGCCACAGTTACGGTCTGGCTTTCCGCGGGCGTTGTAACGCCTGTTCCGGTGATGGAGGACGAGAGGCTTCCCCAGGTCAGCGTTTCGGTCAGAGCCGTCCGCTCGTCGCTGCGGAAGAGCGCAAAAGCGCCCGCAGTGCCGCCGGCGGCCAGAACCAGGACGGCGGCCAGAATCAGGACGGTTTTCCTCGCCGGCTTCTTTCCGGGCCGGGCCGGCGGGCCGGATGGGAGAGCGCCGCGCCTTTTGTGGGGCAGCTTCGCCATCCAGCCGGTGATCGCTTTGGTGATACGCATAAAACGGCCTCCTGTCTTGTTGCTTCTGCGGCCAGTATAGCGAAGCTGGCTGAAATTACCCTGAAATCAAATTTAACATTTTGTAAACACCTCCGGGTGCCGGGCGTGATACGCTTTCTGCAAAGACACGGGCGTGTTTCAGACAAATTTCAGAGACGGGCGGTAAGATGGAATCAAAAGGAGGGCATATGATGCGAATCTTGATTGCAGAGGACGAATGGCGCCTGGCGGAGACGCTCTGCGAGCTGCTGCGGGCGCAGCGGTATCAGGCCGAGGCGGTATCCAACGGCAGAGACGGATTGGATTACGGCTTGTCCGGTCAGTATGACCTGCTGATTCTTGACGTTATGCTTCCGGGAATGGACGGGTTTGAAATTGTCCGGCGCCTGCGGAGCGCGCGTATCTCCACGCCGATCCTGATGCTGACGGCCAGGGACGAGGTGCCGGATAAAATCAGCGGCCTGGATTGCGGTGCAGACGACTATATGACAAAACCCTTCGATACCGGGGAACTGCTGGCCCGGATCCGGGCTCTGACCCGGCGGCAGGGGGAAGTGCTGGATGGAGTGCTGGAGGCCGGGGATCTGGAGCTGGACTGCGGCGCGAGAAGCCTGCGCTGCCGCAGCCGCTCGGTGCGGCTGGGGTTCAAGGAATTTGAACTGCTGCGCCTGCTGCTGGCAGGCGGGAGGACCGTGGTGCCGAAAGAACGCCTGCTGGTCAAAATCTGGGGGCCGGAATCCGATGCGGAAGACAACAATGTGGAGGCATATGTTTCGCTGCTCCGCAAAAAGCTTGCATATCTCGGAAGCGCGGTTACCATTGAAACGATCCGGAAGGTTGGGTATCGCCTGGGAGGGCTGTCATGATCCGGCAGCTCCGCCGGCGCTTTGTGCTGGCGAACATGCTGCTGGCAGGCCTGGTCCTGCTGGCGGTGTTTGCAGCGCTTCTGGCCGGCAACGCCAGGCAGCTGGCGCGGCAGAGCGCCGCAGCCATGGAACGCGCCCTCCGCTGGGAGGGGACGCCGCCGCCGTTTACCTTTTCCCTGCCGGAAGACCGGCCTGATGCGGACGCCGCGTCGGTGGTACCCAGCTTTCGGGTTACGGTGGATGCCGGCGGCAGGCTGCTGGACGGGCCGTCCGGGGGGAATATCTCCGTGGACGGCGACGTCCTGCAGAATGCGGTTGCGGCGGTTTTGACGGCTGAAGAGGAGAGCGGAAGGCTGGACGAACTGGGGCTGCGCTTTTTGAAAGCGCCGGCGGAGACCGGCCTGCGCATCGCATTCAGCGATCTGGGATGGGAACGTGCGGCACAGCTCCGGATTTTTCTGACCGCTCTGCCGGTGGGATTGGCCGCGCTGGGATTGTTCTTTCTCGTCAGCCTGTTCCTCAGCCGCATGGCCCTGCGGCCGGCAGAGCTGGCGTGGTCGCGGCAGAGGCAGTTTGTGGCCGATGCCTCCCATGAACTGAAAACGCCGCTGACTGTGGTTCTGGCCAACGTGGGGATTGTGCTTGCCCGACCGCAGAGCACGGTGGAAAGCCAGGGGAAATGGCTGAACTACATTCAGGAGGAGGCGGGGCGGATGAAGCTGCTGGTGGAGGACCTGCTGTTTCTGGCGAAGCATGACAACCCGCGCAGCCGCGCGCCGGAGGCTGTGAACTTCAGCGACGTCGCCGGAGGCTGCCTGCTGCGGTTTGAGACGGTGGCGCTGGAGCGCGGGGTGGCCCTGGAACAGCAGGTGGAGCCGGGCGTGACGGTTCAGGGCGTCGCTGCGGATCTGGACCGTCTGGTTGCCAGCCTGCTGGACAATGCGGTGAAGTATGCCGGAACCGGGGGACGGGTCTCACTGCGCCTGACGCATGCGCAGGAGCAGGCGGTTTTGGAGGTCCGGAACACCGGCGACCCGATTCCGCCGGAGCATCTGCAGCGGATTTTTGAGCGGTTTTACCGGCTGGACGGTTCCAGAAGCCGGGGGACCGGCGGCTATGGGCTGGGGCTGGCCATCGCCCAGGCCATTGTGACGGCGCACCGGGGGGTGATCCGGGCGGAGAGCAGCGCGCAGGAGGGGACGGTGTTTCAGGTCCTGCTGCCCGCTGCCGGCCGTACGCGGCGCCGAAGAAATTTAAAAAACGTTCACAGCTTTTTTTAAGTTCTTTTATAGTTGCCGCCGTATACTGTCTGCAGCGCTTTTCTGAACATACCATAAGGAGTGAACAGTATGATGAAAATGATCTCCCGCAGGGGGCTGCGGGCCGGCCTGGTTTTGTGCCTGCTGACGGCGGCGCTGTGCATCTGGACGCTGACAGCCGGCGCGGCCGGTGGGCTGGAACTGAGCACGACGTTCCCCGGGCTCACGGTCAACGCCGGGGATTCGCTCAGCTTTCCGCTGGAATTTGACAGTACCCTGGGAAGCGGGCAGAGCGTCGGGCTGTCGGTTGCCTCCATACCGGAGGGCTGGGAGGGCTATTTTACCGGCAACAACAGCGAAATCACCCAGGTCTATGTCCGGAACGGGGAGAACAGCGGCGACGTCACATTTGAGCTGAAGATCCCGGCCGATGCTGAAAACGGCGCCTACACGGTTACGCTGAATGCAGTCGGTGAAAGCGGGGCCGCCGATTCCCTGACGCTGCAGCTGCAGGTGGCGGCGGAGGAAATCGGCGCCAGCAGCTTTACGGCGCAGTACCCGGAGCAGGAAGGCTCCTCCTCAGCAACATTCAGCTTTGACACCACAATCGCCAATCAAAGCGCATCGGAGCAGACCTACTCCTTTTCCTCCAACGCGCCGGCAGGATGGACGGTGACCTTCCAGCCCGCCGGAGATTCCACACAGGTGGCAAGCCTGGCGGTGGGGGCCCGGCAGAGCCAGGGCGTCACGGTGACCGTTGTTCCGCCGGCCGGCGTGGAAGCGGGGAGCTATGAGATCTCCTGTGCCGCGGTCAGCGCCGGAGATACCCTGTCGGAAGAGTTGTCGGTGGTGATCACCGGCAGCTATTCCATGGTGCTTTCCACACCCAGCGGCCTCCTGAGCGCGGATGCCAGCGCCGGCGGCGAGACGCCGGTGACGCTCACACTGACCAATACCAGCAATACGGATCTGCAGAACATCAACCTCAGCTCGTCGGCCCCGGACGGATGGAACGTGACGTTCAGCGAATCGACGGTGGATCTGCTGGAGGCCGGCGCCGCAAAGGAGATCACCGCCTATATCACGGCGGATGAAGATGCGCTGTCCGGGGACTATGTGGTCTCCATTTCAGCAAAAAACAGTGAGACGGCCGATACGGCGGAATTCCGGATTTCCGTAAAAACCGATACGGTCTGGGGCATTGTGGGCGTGGTGCTGATACTGGCTGTGGTCGGCGGGCTCGGCTGGGTGTTCCATAAGTACGGGAGACGGTAAACATGGAAGACGTCATCATTGAAACCACGGATCTGACCAAGCGTTACGGCAGCCTGACCGCAGTGGACACGCTGAATCTGTCAATCCGGCGCGGCGAGGTTTTCGGGCTTCTGGGCCCGAACGGCGCGGGAAAAACCACCACGACGCTGATGCTTCTGGGGCTGACTGAGCCGAGCGGAGGCAGCGCGCGGATTGCCGGGCACGACTGCACCAGAGAGTCGATCGCCGTGAAGCGCATGGTGGGCTACCTTCCGGATCAGGTCGGTTTCTACAGCGACCTGACAGGGCGGCAGAACCTGCGGTTTACCGGACGGCTGAACGGCATTGGCGGCGATGCGCTGGAAGCCAGAGTGGACGGGCTGCTGCGGCGTGTCGGCCTGGAGGCGGCCGCCGACCGCAGGGCGGGCGCATACTCCCGCGGCATGCGTCAGCGGCTTGGGATTGCAGATGTGCTGATCAAGGATCCCAAAGTGATTATCATGGATGAGCCGACCCTGGGCATTGATCCGGAGGGAATGCGGGAGCTGCTGTCTCTGATCCGGGAATTGTCGATTCAGGACCGGCGCACGATTCTGATTTCCTCCCATCAGCTGCAGCAGGTGCAGCAGATCTGCGATCGCGTCGGCATTTTCGTGCAGGGGCGCCTGATCGCCTGCGGGCCGATCTCCGAACTGAGCAGGCAGACTGCCGGCGAGGGGAGCTGCGTGCTGGAACTGGCGGCGGCTCCGGACGACCGGGGGCTGGAGCAGCTGCTGAAAGGCCTGCGCGGCGTCCGGGAGGTCCGCAGGGAAAACGGCGGATGGACCCTGTTTTCCGCCGAAGACCTTCGGGCCGATGTGGTACGCCTGCTCCCGGACCGCGGCTACCTTCTCCAGCACCTGCATCAGCGCGGGGGCGATTTGGATGAGATTTATCACAAGTATTTTGAAAAGGCAGGTGAATCCCGTGACGTTTCCGCTGACCCGAAACGCGGCCGCCGGCCCGGAGCATGAGCGGCAGAAAATCGGCGGCCTGGGCGTCCTGATGCGCAAGGAACTGGCGGATCAGCTGTGCAGTACGCGCTTCCTGCTGCTGTTTGGCCTCCTGGCGGTTGCCGGTGCGGCCGGAATGTACGGCGCGCTTTCCGCCATTGGGGATGCGTCGGACGGCGTGGAATTCCTTTATCTTACCCTGTTCACGGCCAGCGGGGATTCGATCCCCTCCGTCGCCACGTTTCTGGCGTTCCTCGGGCCTTTGATCGGCATTGTCCTGGGGTTTGACGCCGTCAGCCGCGAGCGCGCCCAGGGGACGCTGAACCGCCTGGCGGCGCAGCCCATTTACCGAGACGCCATTATCAACGGGAAATTCCTGTCGGGGCTGGCCGTGATTTTCATGACGGTATTCTCGCTGGGGATTCTGGTCTGCGCCGTTGGCCTGCTGCGCCTGGGGGTGCCGCCAAAAGGGGAGGAGGTTGCACGGCTGTTCAGCTTCCTGGTGCTGACGGGAGTCTACATCGCGTTTTGGCTGGGCCTTTCGATCCTGTTTTCAATCCGGTGCCGCCATGCCGCCACGGCCGCCCTGGCGGGCATTGCCATCTGGATCTTTCTTTCATTTTTCATGAGCATGGTGGCGGGCGCTGTTGCCAATGGGCTTTATCCGCTGGACGGGATGGAGGGGCTCTACAACATGGAGGCCAATTATCAGCTGGAGCTGGGGCTGAACCGGATTTCCCCGTATTATTTATTCAGCGAAGCGGCGTCCACGATCCTCAATCCGAACGTCCGCTCGATCGGCGTGGTCACCATGTCACAGCTGTCCGGCGCAGTGGCCGGGTATCTGCCGTTTGGGCAGAGCCTTCTGCTGGTCTGGCCGCATTTGGTCTGCATTGCGGCGCTGACCGCTCTCTGCTTCGGCGGCTCCTACGTTTCCTTCATGCGCCAGGAGATCCGTGCCTGACATGCGCAGCGCAGCAAAATGGAGAAGCCGCCGTGCGGCTTCTCCATTTTAACGGACGCCTGCCGGGACAGGCTGCAGCTGCTTCGGACGCGCCCGGCGGCCTGCTCAGGCACCGCCGGGCTGCGGGCGGCCGACAGCCGCCTCCATGGAAAACCGAAGCACCCGGTTCAGGTCCTGCGGGCTGGAACAGCAGACCTCCACCTGCCGGAGCAGCGGCGCTCCGGCGCAGGCGGGATAAACGAGATGCCGGATTTCATGCCAGAGCGCCGGGTATCTGCCTGCGACTGCAAACCGGACAGGCTCCTCACACTGATCCAGCGTGCGGAAAAGGGCCTCCGGCCGGGTGAGATTGTAAAGCTTCATCATCGAACCCCTTTCTTTCAACAGAGGAGAATGGTTACAGTATTACAATACAGCATTTTCTGGCTTGAAACAATCATGAAAAGGACATATACTATCCGTATCGGGACAAAAGGAGGGAACGCCATGCAGCTCCATCACCTGCCGCTGGACGCCAGCCTGCGGGAGCGTACCGTGCGGGGCGTGCCGGGGTATCCCGTAGCCGTGTACGACAATGATATGGAAGGGTTTCTGGGCGGCAGCGTTCCCTGGCACTGGCATGGGGAAATTGAATTTGCCTTTGTGCGGCACGGACGGATGCTGGTGGA
>JAHZEF010000021.1:0-7739 GCA_019422005.1 Clostridiales bacterium | reverse complement strand
CGGGATATTCTTCAACAGCGGCGTGCTGCACCGGATGGCGCGCGCCGACGGCGCGCCGTGCAGCATGGTGACGGTGGATTTCAACCCGCTTCTGATCTCCGGCGCGGAAACCAGCCTGCTGCACGGAAAATATGTGCTGCCGCTGCTCCGGTGCCGGGGGCTGCCGGTTGTCCGCCTGGAAAAGGGGGTTCCGTGGCAGGGGCGGGTTCTGCAGAAGCTGGAGGAAGTGTTTGCCTGCCACCGGAGCGGTTTGTTCGGCGGGGAATTTCTGGTGCGGCAGCTGCTGACGGAAATCTGGATGGAACTTCTGCAGGCGCATCGGACGCTGCTGCAGGAATCCGGAGGAGCCCGGGAAAATCCCCGTCTGAAGCAGATGCTGCAGTATCTCGGCGAAAACATGCAGCGGCCGCTGCGCCTGGAGGATGTGGCGGGGGCGGCGGGCGTCAGTACGCGGGAATGCACGCGGTGCTTCCGACGCGCTTTGGGAATGTCGCCCATGGCCTATCTGACGCAGCTGCGGATCCGGGCTGCTGCAGCGCTGCTGGAGCGGACGGAGGATCCGGTGACGGACATCGGCGGCGCCGTGGGCTTTGGAAGTCCGAGTTATTTTGGGAAAGTGTTCAGTATGCAGACCGGCCTGGCACCGCGGGAATACCGCCGGCAGGCGCGCGGCGGGCGGGGGCCGGAGCCCGGACGGGAAGGAGGCGGTATGGATGCGGATTCTGCTGGCGGATGATGAACCGGAGATCACCAGAGCGCTGAAGACCATGCTGGAGCGCATGCAGTACACGGTGGACGTCGCCGCTGACGGCCGGGAGGCGCTGGAGTTTTTGGAGCATGTCCTGTATGACGCTGTGGTTCTGGACATTATGATGCCGGGCCTGGACGGCCTGAGCGTCCTGCGGCATATGCGCGCCTCCGGCAACAGCACGCCGACGCTGCTTCTGACGGCGAAAAGCGAGATTGACGACCGGGTTGCGGGGCTGGACGCCGGCGCCGACGATTATCTGCCGAAGCCGTTTTCCAGCACGGAATTTTTAGCGCGCGTGCGCGCGCTGCTCCGGCGCAGGCCTGCGTTTGTCCGGGAGAAGCTGCAGTTCCGCGGCCTGACGCTGGACACCGCGTCCTGCATGCTTTCCTGCGGGGACAGGGCGCTTCGGCTCAGCGGAAAAGAATTTCAGATGATGGAGCTCCTGCTGCGCAATCCCGGCGTGGTGCTGTCTGCGCAGACATTCCTGGAACGGATCTGGGGATTCGGTTCGGAAGCGGAGATCAACGTGGTTTGGGTCAATATCGCCTATCTGCGCAGGAAATTGTCGGCGCTGGACAGCGCTGTGACCATCCGTTCCGTTCGGGGCGTTGGATATACGCTGGAGGAGCGGGCATGCTGAAGCGGCTGCAGCACCGGTTTATCCGGATCGCCATGGGATCCCTGCTGGCGGTGTTCCTGTTTTTGCTGATCGCCATCAACTGGATCAACAGCTGGAGTTTCCGGGAGGGCGCGGACGCCATGCTGCGGCTGATTGCAGAGAATGACGGCCGGCTGCCGGATTACGTGCAGATCACTGCCGGAGAATTTCAGCCGGAGCCGAGCGTGCGCTTTACCGCAGAGACGCCGTTCTTCACAAGGTTTTTTGTGGTGCACGGCAGCGGCGGGCAGGTTGCGGACGTACAGATGGAGAAAATTGCCGCCGTCACCGGAGAAGATGCGGAACAGTATTACCGGGATGCGGTAAACAGCGGCCGGGAATACGGGTTCTGCGGCGAGTACCGGTATCTGGTGACAGAGGAGGGCGGGCAATCGCTGGTGGTTTTTCTGGACTGCAGCCGGGATCTGCAGGCGGTGCGCTCTTTTCTGGGAATCTCCGCCGCGGTGGCAGCGGTGGCATACGGAGCGGTGTTCCTGCTGGTGTCGCTGCTGTCCAGGCGGGCGATCCGCCCCATGCTGCGCAGCATAGAGCAGCAGAAGCAGTTCATCACGGATGCGGGCCATGAGCTGAAGACGCCGCTGACCATTATTTCCACCAGCGCCGACGTGCTGGACGCCGAACTGCCGGGAAACGAGTGGCTGCAGAATATCCACCGTCAGGCAGAACGGATGACCGGACTGGTGGGGCACCTGATCACCCTGTCCCGCATGGACGAGGAAACGGGGCCGCTCCGCAGGGATCCGTTTGTGCTCTCCGAGGCGGTGTGGGATGTGACGATGCAGTTCCGGCCGCTGGCTGAGGCCTGCGGGAAGCGGCTTTGCCCGGATATTCAGGACGACATCCTGTTCCGCGGGGATACGGCTGCGATCTGGCAGATGCTGTCGCTGCTGCTGGATAATGCAGTCCGGTATGCCGATGACGGCAGCGCCATCCGGCTTCGCCTGCGGCAGGAGCGCAGTATTGTTCTGGAGATTGAAAACGACTGTACGCTGCCGGAAGGCCTGGATCCGGAACGGCTGTTCGACCGGTTTTACCGCCTGGATCCGGCCCGGGCCAGAAACAGCGGCGGCAGCGGGATCGGGCTGGCTGTGGCGCGGGCGATTGCCGTCCGCCACGGGGGGTCTCTCCGCGCGGTGACGGGAGACGGCCTGATTCGGTTTATCGCTGTGTTTTGAACAATGACTGCAAACCGCCCGCTGCCCGGTCCGAACGGAGGACCGGGCAGCGGGCGGATGCACTGCCGGAACGGCGTGCTGCAAGGGGCCCGCATCCATGCGGGCCGGCTCAGCGCAGGCTGGAATAGACGGAGCCCGGCGCCAGGGAAACCTGCCGGAGGGCTGCCAGCTCGGAGACTGTGACGAATGCGTACCCCTGCGCCTGCAGCGTGTCGATGACGGACAGCGCGGCGTCGACGCTGGAAGGGTACATGTCGTGCATCAGGATGATGTCTCCGTCCCGGACATTGGCGAGGATTTTGCCCACTACAGCGTCACGGCTGCGGAACTTCCAGTCCTGCGGATCGAGGCTCCAGAGGATACAGCTCATGCCGCGGGCGCCGGCGGCGGAAAGCACCGTCTGGTTGTACGCGCCGCCGGGAGGCCGCATCAAAACGGGACGGACGCCGGTTGCGCGCTCGACGGCGCTGTTGGTGAGATCCAGTTCCGAGGCGAGAGATGCGGAGGAACAGGCGGTCAGCGTGGCATGGCTGGCGCTGTGATTGCCCAGCTCGTGCCCCTCGGCGAGGTAGCGCGGCATCAGATCGGGATAGGCCGAAATCCGGTAGTTGCAGAGGAAAAAGGTGGCGTGGACGCCGCGGGCCTTCAGGCCGTCCAGCAGGCGCTCGGTATATTGGCCCGAGGGGCCGTCGTCAAAGGTCAGGGCCAGAAATCCCCTGGCGGTCTCCCAGCGCTGCGGAATCAGCCCCGCGGCGCGGTTCCAGGCGCGTGTCAGGAGCTCCGGCCGTCCGGAGAGGGAGCAGGGGGACAGTAAAATGCCGCCGGATTCGGCGTCGGCGTAACCGAAACAGCCCAGCGCGCTGGTAAATGCATAGACGGAGCAGTAAGAGACGCCGTCCTTCCGGCAGCCGCCGTAATAGGGGTGCTCCAGCCGCTGGCCGTCTGCGGTCAGATAGCCGTTCTCCGGCGGGAACAGGACGGTACGGCCGCGGTATACGACGGTGGATGTCCCGGATTCGTCCAGGGCATAGGTGCCTCCCAGCGCCTCTGCACAGAACTGAATGGGGATCATCAGATAGCCGTCCCCGGACTGGTAGGGGAAGACGGATTCTCCCGGTTCGCAGAGCGCCGTCTCAGAACCGCCGGTAAAGACCCGTCGGGACTGCAGACGCAGCAGGACGGCGATCTGATCCAGAAGCCCGGCATTGGGGCCGAGGGTTTGAACGGCGGCGTCCCGGCAGGACAGCAGCGCCGCGTCCGGATCGGCGGCACTGAACGCCGTGTTGGGCACGCCGTCGGCATCCTTCTGCGTCAGCGGATAATCGGAAATGGTCAGATAGGCGCCCTCATAATAGCCGAAGCTGTGTACATAAAAGCCGGGAAGGCCGGAAAACACCTGCAGCGGCGCGTAGAGGACGCCGTCCCGCAGAACGGGCGGGGCCGGCAGGGAAACCGCAGTCCCGCCGGCACGGAAGGACCAGCTGCCGACGGGGATCTGCAGTACCGTCTCCCCATGGGAGACCACCGCCTGCCTGGAGGCGGGCTCCCAGGAAACACGGCAGCCCATTGCCTCCGCCGCAGCGCGCAGCGGAACCAGCAGCGCCCCGTTGTCGGCGTAAGCCGGCGCCGGGACGGAGCAGACGGCCCCGTTGCGGCTGGCTGAGCCGTTTCCTACCTGCAGCAGCAGGAGCGTATTGCCCGCTTCCGCTGCGCCGGCAGGCGGAGGACAGGAAAGCAGCAGGGAAAGAATGGTTCCGAGGCATAGGAATATCCGCAGAAAACGCTTCATCAAAAAGACCCTCCCGGGGGATTCGGATTTGGAAACGGTTGTTCCTCCAATATACTCCAAACCGACAAATTACGCAATGGCTGAAGGGAATTTTTGCATGCGCCTGACGGCAAAAGCAGGAGAGCCCGGACGGCGGACTGGCTCAGGCGTCCTGCGCGGAATGCGCTGTTTCGGAGCGGCCTGCTATGGGGGAAAGCGGACGGGCCTGCTGGCGCTCCGCCATCTGGCGGTAGAGGCCGTCCTGTCCCATCAGTTCCGACGGCGTACCCTGCTGGGCGACGCGGCCGTCCGCCAGGACCACAACCTGGTCGGCGCCGGCCACCGTCCGCATCCGGTGGGCAATGATCAGCACGGTCTTATCCTGAACCAGCCTGGAAATGGCGGCCTGAACCGCCGTTTCGTTTTCCACGTCCAGAGAAGCGGTGGCCTCATCCAGCAGAATCACCGGGGCGTTTTTCAGAAGCGCACGGGCGATGGAAATCCGCTGGCGTTCGCCGCCGGAGAGGGTGGAGCCGTTTTCCCCCACCACAGTCTGGTACCCGTTGGGAAGCGCTTCAATGAATTCGTGGCACCGGGCGGCTTTGGCCGCCGCATAGACCTCTTCGTCGGAGGCGCCGCGCCGCCCCAGACGGATGTTCTCGAGAATGGTGTCCCGGAAGAGTACGACGTCCTGGAATACAAAGGAATAATACTGCAGGAGCGTTTCCGGATCCACGGTGGAAATATCGATACCGCCCAGCGTGATCCGGCCGGCCTGGACGTCCCAGAAGCGGGCGGCCAGCTTGCAGGCTGTGGATTTGCCGCCGCCGGAGGGGCCGACCAGCGCTGTGACCTGCCCCTGCCGTGCGGTGAACGTGACGTCTTCCAGTACGTCTGCTCCTTCGCGGTATGCAAATTTGACATGGTCGAATCCGATATCATAACCGTCCGGTTCGCAGGCCTCCGTACCGGTCTGGACGGGCTGCTCCTGAATGGCGCGCATACGGTCGATTTTCAGCTTGGCGCTGAATGTGGCGGCGATATTCTGCAGCACCAGGCCGATGGGGTCATACAGCCGTGCGGCGGCGAACAGGAAGCCCAGAAAATACAGGAAGGAAAGCTCCCCACGGATCAGCAGCCCCGTTCCGGCGAGGACGGTTGTGGCCAGACCGATGCGCAGGAACGCCTGAGCGGAGCACACGAATACGCCGGTGGCCAGTTCTGAGTGAATGGAGCTTCTTTCCGCCCGTTCCAGGCAGCGGTCCAGCTCCTGCAGGCAGGCCTCCTGCCGGCTGCAGGCCTTGATCTCCCGGATGGTTTCCAGATCTTCCTGAATGCGGTCTGCAACGGCGCGCTTTGTCAGGATATTTTTGGTGCCGAAGGCATCCTGCAGCTTTTTGGAGCCTGCCGTCAGCAAAACCGCCACCGGCAGAACCCACAGAATGGAAAGCGCCATTTTCCAGTTGAAGCAGAACATGCAGATGCCGATGAACGCTGTGGACAGAATGGAGGCAAACAGCTGCGGAATATAGTGGGAGAACATCTGATCCAGCGCGGAGCAGTCGGCAATCATGGTGGAGGTCAGGTCGCTGAGATCCCGGGCGCCGAAAAAACTGAGGGGGAGCTTTCGCAGCGTCTCCGCCAGGCTGATCCGGCGTGCGGCGCTTTCCCGATAGGTCGCCAGGTACAGGGCGGCGTATTGGAAATAGTGCAGGATCAGCAGCAGAAGCAGGATGGCTGCTGCTGCAACGGTGTAAATCCAGAAGCCGGATGCCGGATCGGCGCCGCTTTCCAGCGTGTTCAGCAGATGCTGCAGGGCGGCCATGACTGCGCCGACTGGAAGCATCAGGCTGATATTGCAGAAAAAGCACCAGATGACGGCCTTGACAAAATCTTTTGCGCCTTTTTCACTGAGGGCGAATGTATGCTGCAGCCTGCGGATCATACCGACGCCTCCTTTCCAACCCGCCAGGCGGCGGCCTGACGGTAATCCTTCCACATTTCAGAATACAGGCCGTTTTGCGCCAGCAGCGTTTCATGGGTCCCCTGTTCTTTGAGGACGCCGTGATCCAGAACCAGGATGCGGTCCGCATCCCGGACGGTGGAGAGGCGGTGGGCGATCAGGAGGACCGTTTTGCCGCGGGTCAGTTCCCGCAGAGCCTTCTGGATCAGCGCCTCATTTTCCGGATCGGCAAAGGCTGTGGCCTCATCCCGCACCACGATGGGCGCATCCTTCAGAATGGCCCGGGCCAGGGCGATCCGCTGCGCTTCGCCGCCGGAAAGGTGGATCCCATGGGCGCCTACGACGGTGTCCATGCCCTGCGGCAGCTTTTCCAGAATATCGCCGCACTGGGCGGCCTGCGCGGCGGCCCGGACCTCGTCCGGCGCTGCGGACGGGCGCGCCATTCGAATATTTTCCAAAATGCTGGTTTTAAAAAGGCGGGTGTCCTGAAATACAAAGGCGACCTGCCGCATCAGTTCCCGGTCGTCCATATCCCGCACGTCGACGCCGCCGATGGCGACGCTGCCGCTGTCCGCATCCCAAAACCGCGGGATCAGGGCAGCGGCGGTGGATTTGCCGCCGCCGGATGGGCCCACCAGGGCCGTTACGGTCCCCTGCGGCACCGCAAAGCTCACATGATCCAGGGCGGGACGCTTTGCGCCGGGGTAACGGAAGGTCACCTGATCGAACACAATTTCATGGCTCCCGGGGCGGCGGGGGGCGGCAGGTTTGGGCAGCGGCTGCTGCTGCATGATTTCATCCAGCCTGGTCACGGCTTCTTCCGCCTCCATGACCGATTCGGACGCGTACATAATCCGGTTGATCATGCCGCCGCAGGCGGGGGCGAACAGCGCGTAGAAAATGAAATCTGCCAGCACAGCCCAGCCGTCGCCCCCGGAGGCCAGGAGAAGTGCAGCGGGGATCAGCAGGGCGAAACTGCCGTTGATGCAGGTGAGAAAACCGGTCTGGCCGCTGCGGCAGCTCATGGCATATTCGCTGGCCAGACGGCTGTAAGACTGAATGGCGCTGTAAAAGGCCCGGAAGGAATAGACAGTCTGCTGAAATACTTTCACAACCGGAATCCCACGGACGTATTCCACAGCTTCGCCGCTCATCTTTTCAATTTCCCGCTGATAGCGATGGAAAAATCCGGCGTTTTTACCCCCCATCATGCGCAGCATGCAGACCATTGCCAGCACCATGGTCAGCAGGCACAGGGCGCCCATTTTCCAGTTGAATACGAACAGCAGGACGATGGCGGCTGCCGGCGTTACCACAGCCGCCGTCAGATCCGGAAGCTTGTGCGCCAGAAGATCCTCGGTCAGTGCGGCGTTGTCGTCAAGAATTTTCCGGAGGCGGCCGGA
>JAHZEF010000209.1 GCA_019422005.1 Clostridiales bacterium | reverse complement strand
GCCATGCCATTCCCCGAACTGAAAGGACTGCTCACCGATATCGGCACAGAAGAATTGGGCCACCTGGAGATGGTCGGCGCAATTGTACACCAGCTGACGCGCAACCTGACCGACGAGCAGATGAAAGAGGACGGCTTTGCACAGTATTTCGTCGACCATACGGCGGGCGTATACCCGGTAGCTGCCTCCGGCGCACCCTGGAGCGCCAACAGCATGCAGAGTACCGGCGATCCGATTGCAGATCTCTCGGAGGATATGGCGGCGGAGCAGAAAGCGCGCAAAACATATGACAATATCCTGCGCCTGTCAGACGATCCGGACGTCAACGACGTCATCAAGTTCCTGAGAGAACGGGAGATTGTCCATTTCCAGCGATTTGGGGAAGCCATGCAGCTGCTTCGGGAAAAGCTGAATCAGAATAACGTCTATTTTATGAATCCGGCTCTGGATCTTTAAGAACCGGGCAATATCCGCCGACAAGTTCAGCGGCCGGCGTCCTGTCAGGCGCATCCGCCTGGCAGGGCGCCGGCCGTTTGGAATGGGAGGCGGATCAGGCCGTTTTATGACCGGGAATGGCAAGCGCCGTCCGGCATGGGGAACAAACCTGCTCCGGGCAAATTAGCGGCATCTTTTTCTTCTTGTCCCATAAATTTGTATGGGGGTGCTTGAATATGAGGATCAAACCGTATAAACTAATATTATTGGCAGTTTTAACAGCTGCGATGATCTTTTCCGGCGTATTGTCCGCGACACGTATGCTGGAGAGCCGGGAAGCTGCGGCTCTGGCTGAGCAGAGGCCGGTCATCGTGATCGACGCAGGCCATGGCGGAGAAGACGGCGGCGCAACATCAGTCTCCGGCGTGTTGGAAAGTCAGCTGAATCTGGAGATTGCACGCCGGGTGGATGCGTTTCTGGCGCTGTCAGGATTTGAAACCAGGATGATACGGGAAAGCGACACGGCGATTTATGATGCTTCCGCTTCCACGCTCAGCGAGAAAAAAGTGTCGGATCTGAAAAACCGTGTAAAATTGGTGAATCAGACGCCCGGCGCCCTGCTGCTCAGTATTCATCAGAACGTGTTTTCGGACGGCCGTTATTCCGGCGCGCAGGTGTTTTATGCAAAAACAGAGGGAAGCAAGCAGCTGGCGGAAGCAGTGCAGCAGCTTCTGATCGATGTATTGGATCCGCAGAACCACCGTCAGGCAAAACCTGCGGATACTGTTTATCTGATGAATCATATTCAGTGTACCGGCGTCCTGGTGGAATGCGGCTTTTTGTCCAACGAGGCGGACGATCTGAAGCTTCAGGACGAGGGATATCAAAAGAAATTGACCATCGTGCTCAGCGGTGCGCTGGCAGGGTGGGTTGACAAGGAGTCTGACCGGAGTGAAGTCTAAAACCGTTTATTTTTGCACCAATTGCGGCAATGAGAGTATGAAATGGCAGGGGAGGTGCCCTGCATGCGGCGCCTGGAATTCCATCATTGAGCATGAAGAGAAGCCAGCGCCGTTCGGGCACGCAGCGCCGTCGGCACGCAGCGGACGGAAGCCGAAGGTGCTGAATGCAGTGGAAAGTACTGACGAAATCCGCTTTTCCACCGGCTCCGGAGAATTGGACCGGGTTCTTGGCGGCGGAGCGGTTCAGGGATCCCTGGTTCTGGTGGGCGGCGCGCCGGGAATTGGCAAATCTACGCTCCTGCTGCAGATTTGCCGGGATATCTGCCGGTCACAGTCCGTACTGTATGTTTCCGGTGAGGAAAGCGAACGGCAGCTGAAGCTGCGCGCCCAGCGTCTGCAGGTGATCAGCGATCAGCTTTTTGTGTATTCAGAGACCAATATGAGCGATGTCCTGGCAGCGGCACAGGAAATGCGTCCGGACGTTTTGGTGATTGATTCCATCCAGACGCTGTATAACCCGGACAATTCCTCCGCACCGGGGAGTATTTCCCAGGTAAAGGATTGTACTGCAGCCCTGATGCAGATTTCCAAATCCGCCGGCATTACTGTGTTTGTCGTCGGACATGTCAACAAAGAGGGGGCCATTGCCGGCCCGAAGGTACTGGAGCACATGGTGGACTGTGTGCTGTACTTTGAAGGGGACCGCAGTACAAATTACCGTTTGCTTCGGGCCGAAAAGAACCGCTTTGGTTCCACCAATGAGCTGGGCGTGTTTGAAATGATAGATACCGGCCTCCGGGAAGTTCCCAATCCTTCCGAAATCCTGCTTTCCGGCCGTCCGCTGAAAACGCCCGGAACCTGCGTCGCATGCGTCATGGAGGGGTCTCGGCCTGTTTTGGCCGAGGTGCAGGCGCTGGTAACCAACACGACATTTAATGTTCCGCGCAGGACGACGGACGGCTTTGACTTTAATCGGGCCGTTCTTCTGCTGGCTGTTATGGAAAAAAGGGGAGGTATGAAGCTCAGCGGCTGTGACGCTTATATCAACGTCATCGGCGGACTGCGGCTGGACGAGCCTGCTGCAGATCTGCCCATGGTCATCGCAGCCGCATCCAGCTTCCGTGACTGCGCTGCGGATGACTCCATGGTGGCCGTCGGAGAGGTCGGCCTGACTGGTGAAATCCGTGCGGTGTCCAATTTGTCTCAGCGCTTGTCTGAAATTGCAAGACTCGGTTTTCGAAAATGTATTTTGCCGAGACAGGGGACAGAGCAGCTGGCTGCACCCGGCGGCATGGAACTGCTGCGGGTGCGGAATATACGGGAAGCAATTGAAATTGCCCTGTGAGCCGTGCACAGATGCGCAGGCGCAGCTTGCATAGGCCGTCTGTTTTGAGGGGCCGTCCGGAAGAAAAGAAAGCCCGTTCACTCCTCAGAACAGCCTGTCTCGCTGATTGCACGCATCAGCAGAAAGTCTCTATATCCAGTATTTCACCGGATATAGAGACTTTTTGTTTGCCCAATCCTGTTTACGAACGCCCTGATAAACGGGGACGGCTTTTCCAGCCGCTTATTTCCGTTTGAGCAGCTCCGGCTCCACAGGGGTCCCGGCCGGCAGTTCCGGCAGCTCCGGATTCTGCAGGAGATACTTCAGCAGCTGAATGGTGCCGGAATAATAATAGCCGTCTGCAATCCGCTCGTCTATGGTCAGGCCGATCTCCACGGTTTTTCGCATCTCCGCACTGCCGTCCGGCGCGAAGAAGGGACGCATTTTTGCTTCGCCTATGGTCACAAATAATGAATTGGTTCCCCAGTTGCACAGGTGATGATACCCGGCCTGGAGCCGGATGGATCCCAGATTGGAAAAAAATACGGAAGCGTAGTTGGGATCCGTCCTGATCAGGAAATAGGGGACGCGCCCATAATAATCCAGCCGGCGCAGGATCCACATGATAAAGCGCAGCAGAAAACGCGGCAGTTTGGACAATGCATCCATACCGGCCGTTGAATTATCCATTTTTTCACTGCGGCAGTTGCTGATTTCCTCCAGAATTTTTGCGTGAATGGAATCGATGGTTGCGGTCTCATCGAAGGATAAGTATGCCAGAGCCTCATGCGCTTCGTCGGCAAATTGCTTTTTTACCACAAAGGC
>JAHZEF010000208.1:1348-3596 GCA_019422005.1 Clostridiales bacterium | reverse complement strand
ATATACGCCGAGATTATAGGCAAAGCCGCTGATATAGCCCGTCTTATAAAAACTGCTCACATTCTCCGTATAAACGCCGCCTTCATACGCATAGAGTATGCCGAGGCCGGACAAGCCGAACGCCGTCAGGCAGACTGCAAACAGGATCACTGCAGCCACCTTTACCGCCAGACTCCTTTTCCACGCTTTCATGGTATCCTTCCCTTCTCAAGCTTATAGCCCTGGCCCCAGACCACCTTCAGGTAGCGCGGCTCCGACGGACTGATTTCAATTTTTTCCCGCAGATGGCGGATATGAACGGCGACGGCGCTCTCGCCGCCCCGGGCCGGTTCGTTCCAAACTGTTTCATAGATCTGTTTGGAGGAATAGACCTTATCCGGATTCTGCAGCAGCAGCCGCAGAATGCTGAACTCAATCGGCGTCAGGGAGACCGGTTCTCCATCCACCGTGACCGATTTGTTATCGTCGTTCAGATCGATCCCGCCGATTACAAGGTGATTTTGCGCTTTGACCATACCGCCCAGGTTGGTATACCGCCGCAGCTGTGATCGGACCCGCGCCAGGACCTCCACCGGGTTGAACGGCTTGGTAATATAGTCGTCCGCACCGATATTCAGCCCCAGGATTTTATCGGAGTCCTCACTTTTGGCCGTCAGCAGGATAATGGGAACGTTGGATTCCTCCCGCAGCTTTGCCGTCGCCGCAATCCCGTCCAGTTCCGGCATCATGATATCCATCAGGATCAGATGCACCTGATGCTGCCGCACCAGTTCAACCGCCTCCCGGCCGTTGGCGGCCGTCAGCAGCCGGTAATTTTCACTGGACAAATAGATTTTCAGCGCTGCAACAATATCCGGATCATCGTCGCAGATCAAAACGTTGTACATGTACCTCACCTCATGACTTGATTGTAGCAGATGCCCGATTTAAGAAGAAAGAGGCAAACTCTTTAAGTTTTCCTTAACATAGCTTCCAAAATAAAAAACGCCGGCACACAGGATCGCCGGCGCAGGAGTCCCATTTATCGGACTTGAAATATTGTACCCTATAGACAAGCATTGAAACAGGAGGTATCGACATGAAAGCCAATCCCATAATCCCTCTGCCTGTCCGCGGCGGAACCGCGCCGGAACCGCAGCTCTCCGAATCCGGCTTCGACTACGCATCCTACGAGCGCAGGGCACAGGCGCGTTTTCGCCGCGCCTCCGTCTGCGCCTGGATCACAACGGCCGTCGAGGCTCTGGTAACCGCGGCAATCGGAATCTGTATCATTCTTTCCACTCTGACGTTTTTCCATATTCTTTCCTGACGTCTCCGGCCGGGCGCACCGTTCCGTCCGCGGCGTACAGATATGCGCCGCATTGCTGCTGCAGAGCGGCCCCGGCGCCCGCATTGTGGAGGATGCAGCAGTCTCCGGCCTCCGCCGGCGGCAGCAGTCGATGCTCTCCAAATCTGTACTGGCTGTCCGGCATGCATCCCACCACATCGCAGTACAGCCTGCCCGCCCGCTGCGTCTTTCCCAGAAGGGAAATATGATGATAGGCTCCCTGCAGCATCCTGGGAAACGCCTCCGCGTCTGCGTCCAGGATGATAAAATTCCGATCCATCTGCTTCCGGCAAAGAACCCTGGATACAAAAATACCGTTGGGCCCGGTCAGGATCCGGCCTGCAGCGGTCCAGACCGGCACAGGCGGCTGCACCGCATCCATTTCCAGACGTGCCCGCGCTCCCCATGCCGCCAGATCCGCGTCCTGTTCCTCCGGCAGGAAGCCCAGTCCCGGCCCATCGCCCAAATTGAAAAAGGAAATTCCCACGCCATGCTCCCGCAGCCTCCCGGCCAACTGGCACAGCATGCGCAGGACTGCGGCGTAGTATCCGCATTCCAGCGTCTGCACCGTCAGATCCGCTTCCAGCCCCAGCCGCCTGACGCCGGCGTGCAGCAGCCGCTTCGCCTGCGCCAGAAGCTGCGGCTCCGTCATTCCCCGCTTGGAGCGCTCCGGCCTTGCCACCGCCATCCTGTCAACCAGGAACTTTCCGCCGGGATTATAGCAGAGGCTGACCGTCTGCGGCAAGTTCCGCTGCCGCAGGCAGATCTCCACCGCCGCCGGGTTGTCCAGAGAAACCGGCGCCCCCAGCCGCAGCGCCTCCGCCAGCGCGTCTGCCTGCGGAACCATCGGGCCGTAAAGGATCCGCCCGGCGCGGAAGCCGCACCGGCGGGCCAGCCGGAGCTCCCGAAGCGTACGGCACC
>JAHZEF010000208.1:0-1338 GCA_019422005.1 Clostridiales bacterium | reverse complement strand
GCCCGCAGCCTTCCTCTTTAAGAATCTGCAGCACTGCCGGCAGCGGCAGCACGTGTATGGGGAAATACTGCCGAAAGCCTTCGCACCATCCGAACGCCTGTTTCAGGCGCCGGACGCTCTCCCGAATCCCCTGCTCATGATACAGGTAAAACGGCGTCGGCAGCTGCTCTGCCAGCGCGCCCAATGCGCTCTGCGGCAGGAAGGTCTCGTCGTATGCATATCCGTCGTGCTGATCCATTCCCCGCCCCCGCTCTTTCATTCATCAAAAATCCCGGCCGGCTGTGTCCGACCGGGATTTCTTTCGCCCATACTTCACGGCTTCATCCGCTCATAAATCATTCGCAGGCCGTCCAGCGTCAGGTGGCTGTCAATCAGATCAATCATCTCCGTATTCTCGAAGATCAGCCGGGACAAGCCGCCGGTTGCCACCACCCTGATCCCGCTGCAGCCCATCTCCTGTTTCATTCTGGCAATCAGGTATTCCATGTTCCCGACATAACCGGCCACGACGCCGGCCTGCAGCTGCTCCAGTGTACTGACGCCGATCACACGCTCCGGCATGCTCAGTTCGACCCGCGGCAGCATGGCGGTCCCCTGAATCAGGGCGTCCATGCTGACCCGGAGGCCGGTTCCGATGGTACCGCCCAGGTATCTCCCCTGTTCATCCAGCGCGTCCACCGTAGTCGCCGTCCCGAAGTCAATGACAATCAGCGGCGCGCCGTATTTGGCCACTGCCGCCACCGCCGTCACCGCCCGGTCTGACCCCAGGCGCTCCTTGCAGGAGGCCAGCTTTGGGCTGTAGCACAGGCCGGAATCCACATCGCTGTCAACCACAATGGGCTCCCGGCCGAAATACTTGATGACAGCGCTGTTCAGCGTATACATAATCTGCGGCACCACCGACGCCACGATCACCGCTTCCACTTCCGCCGGCGCAAAGCCGAACCGGCTGAAATACTCACAGGCCAGGATTCCAATTTCATCCGACGTCACGCCTGACGCAGTCCGCAGCCGGAAACTTCCCACCAGTTCCGCGCCGGAAAACAGGCCGAACACCATATTGGTGTTCCCCACATCAATGGTTAACAGCACAGGCAGCCTCCTATTCACTGGTCGATACCCGCAGTATAGCACCGCAGGCTTCCGTTTTCAATTAAAATTACACCATAAGACGATCTTCCGCCGCCGCAGGCGCCGGGATTCATCAGCCAGATCCCGTTGCTGTTCTCACAGTACGCCGTATGCGTGTGCCCAAATACCGCCGCATCCGCCCCGGCTTCCCGGGCGGCCAGTTCCATGGACAGCAGCCCGCGCTTGACGCCGTAGGCATGGCCATGC
>JAHZEF010000207.1:3259-3602 GCA_019422005.1 Clostridiales bacterium | reverse complement strand
ATGACCTGTTTCAGCTGCTCAATATGGGGTTTCAGCTTTTCCAGCAATTCCTTTCCGGCCCGCGTCAGCTCAATCCCCGCATAGCTCCGTTCAAACAGCGTTGTCTCCAGCTCTTTCTCCAGGCCGGACAGGGCCCGGCTCAGGCTGGATGCAGAGACAAAGCACACGCTGGCCGCTTTGTTGATCGACGCATGCTGCGCGGTTTCATAGAAATAAAGCAACGCCTGCAGATTCAAAATTGTCCCTCCCCGCATCTTCCCGGTTTTTCCGCAGATGGCGGCGCGCCGCGCCGTCTGTGCAGAACGCCGCCTGATAACTGTATCATATCACCGGATCGCCGCCC
>JAHZEF010000207.1:714-3249 GCA_019422005.1 Clostridiales bacterium | reverse complement strand
TTCAACTGCATCCTGCCGTCCGGATGCGGATCCCGCGGCGTTCCGCTGTCAAAAGGAGAATCGAACATGACGTACACAGAGCTGGTCGCCGCCCGCCGCAGCATCCGGAAATTTCTGCCGCAGCCTGTATCCGACGAACAGATCCGCCAGCTGCTGCAATGGGGCCATGCCGCGCCCTCTGCAGGCAATCTCTGCCCCTGGGAGTTCATTCTGATCCGCAGCGAGGCCGGAAAACGCGCCGTAACCGACGCAACTTTTTGCGGCAATCAGGAGACCGGAACCGGCCGCCAGGAGTGGATCCTGTCCGCGCCGGTGGTAATCGCCGTCTGCAGCAATGAGGACCGGATCCGCGCGCGCTATGGCAATACCGGCATCTGGCCGGCCCTGTCCTATCTGGACTGCTCCGCCTGTATTGAAAACATCCTGCTGGGCGCTGTCGAACTGGGCCTCGGCAGCTGCTATGTCAGCGGCTTCCGCGAGCCGGAACTGAAACGCGCGCTGGCCCTCCCGGAGCACGTCCGTCCCATCGCTCTCCTGCCGGTCGGCTACCCGGCTCTGACCGGCCATGCCCGTCCCAAGCCTGATCTGGATACGCTCCTGCACCTTGAGTCCTATTCCCCGGCCTGACCGGCAACGCTGCCGATCGAAAAAACCCGCGCTTTCACGCAGGCTCTCCGGCGCCGGGCGGTTATTGCCGCCCGGCGCCCCTTTTCCGTTCGGATGGGATCCCGCAGCGCCGGCGCCGGATCACAAATGCACAGGATCTGCCCGCTATGGAACCCTCAGTTCCTTGCCCAGCGCGCGCCGCCCGGGAAATCCGTAATTTCAATTCCCTGTTTTTTCAGTTCCTCGCGGATCCGGTCCGCCTCTGCAAAATTTTTCTCCTTCTTGGCTTCCGCCCTCCGGAGCACCAGGGCGTCCACTTCCGGATCGCCTTCCCCTTCAATCGTATAACCGCCGGCAGAAGACGTTTTCGTGCTGGCAGCATCGCGCCGCTTCTCCTCTGCCTTCTGCAGAAGGTCCAGCCCCAGCACCTGGTCAAACTCTTTCAGAAGCGCCAGTTTGGTGGCGTCATTGGTTTTGGCCTTGAGCACATCGTAAACGGCGGTCACCGCCAGCGACGTATTCAGATCATTTGCCAGCGCTGCCGAAAACTTTTCGCGGAGAGCGGCAAACGCTTCTGAATCGACCCCTGTATCGTCCGCCGGATTCAGCGCGGCGATTCTGGCAATCATTTTCTGATAGGCGGCGGCGGCGTTATCCAGATTCTCATAGGAAAACACCAAGGCCCGGCGGTAATGGGACTGCAGGCAGAACAGCCGGTATGCCAGAGGATCGTAGCCTTTCTGCTCCAACAGGGAGACCGTCAGGAATTCCCCCTTGGATTTTGACATCTTGCCCGTATTGGTGTTCAAATGGTGGACATGGAACCAGAAATTACACCAGTGGTGTCCCAAAAACGCCTCGGACTGGGCAATCTCGTTGGTGTGGTGCGGGAATGCATTGTCAATACCGCCGCAGTGAATATCCAGATCCTCACCCAAATGCTTCAGGCTGATTCCGGAGCACTCAATATGCCAGCCGGGATAGCCGACGCCCCAGGGGGAGTCCCATTTCAATGCCTGATCTTCAAATTTGGATTTGGTAAACCAAAGCACGAAATCGTTTTTATTCCGTTTGTTGGCGTCTTCTTCCACGCCTTCGCGGACGCCAACGGCCAGATCCTCCTCATCATGATCGTTAAACACATAATACTTTTCCAGCTTGGAGGTATCAAAATAGACATTTCCGCCCGCTTCGTATGCATATCCCTTCTCCAGCAGTCCGGAAACAATCCGGATATATTCCCCGATGCAGTTGGTTGCAGGTTCCACCACGTCGGGCCGCTTGATGTTGAGCTTCCGGCAGTCCTCGAAAAACGCTTCGGTATAGTACCGGGCAATTTCCATAACCGTCTTGTGCTCCCGTTGGGCCCCCTTGACCATCTTGTCCTCGCCGGTATCCGCATCGGAGCTGAGATGGCCCACATCGGTAATATTCATCACCCGCTTCACCGGATATCCCGCATAGCGCAGATACTTTTCCAGCACATCCTCCATGATATAGCTGCGCAGATTCCCGATATGCGCAAAATGGTAAACCGTCGGGCCGCAGGTATACATTTTGACAAGTTCCGGATGATTGGGGACAAATTCCTCTTTTTTATGGGACGCCGAATTATATAAATACATGAAAGAATCCTCCTCTGTTATTTTCCTTTAATCGCAGCGCGCGTCATCGTCGTCGCCCAGCAGCCTTTCCAGCCTGGCCACGCGCTTCTGCAGCCGCTCCATCTCCAGCATCACCGGATCCGGCGTATGAATATGATCCAGTTTTTCGCCGGAAATCTTCACAATACGGCCCGGCACGCCCACCACCGTAGCGTTTTCCGGAACCTCCCGCAGCACCACGGAATTGGCGGCGATCCGCGCATTGTCGCCGACCTTGAACGGCCCCAGGATTTTCGCGCCTGCGCCCACCATAATATTATTCCCC
>JAHZEF010000207.1:0-704 GCA_019422005.1 Clostridiales bacterium | reverse complement strand
AAGTCGGATGGCGCTTTCCCACGTCCTTGCCCGTTCCGCCCAGGGTCACGCCCTGATACAGCAGGCAGTCGTCCCCGATTTCTGCCGTTGCGCCGATCACGATTCCCGTACCGTGATCGATCACCAGCCGACGGCCGATTTTTGCAGCCGGGTGAATCTCGATGCCTGTAAACCATTTCGCCGCCTGCGAAATCCATCGGGCGATAAAATAGCACCTGCGGCGGTAAAACCAATGGGCGATCCGGTAATGAATGGTGGCGTGCAGGCCGTTGTACAGCAGCAGCACTTCCACAGCGCTGCGCGCCGCCGGATCGTTGCGCTGATAGGCGCGGATGTCTTCTATTAGATGCATGGGCCCCTCCCAAAGAAAAACCGCCTCCTGAATTTCTTCAAGAGGCGGGTAAAAATATTACTCGCGGTTCCACTCTGATTTATTACTCTGGGCACTGACGCGGCCCGCACGGGGTCTCCCCTCGCTCCCGAACGCACTTTCACGAAGCCTCTGCGCTCCCCGCTTGCAGCCGGTGGCGGGGATTCTCTGCCGCATACGTTTCCTTACTCTTTTCGATCTACGCGATATTCAATTATGCCATTATATTACCATGAAGCCGCAGTTGTGTCAACCGTTCCCAAGGCCCAGGCATTTCCAGTTCTGTACAAAATACTCAATTCCGGAATACAGCGTCGTCAGGACAATCACCCAG
>JAHZEF010000206.1:2019-3610 GCA_019422005.1 Clostridiales bacterium | reverse complement strand
TGCCAACGGGAAGGTTGAAAAGCTGCCCATCACGCCGGAAATCCAGGCCGCGCTGCAGACAGACGCCTCTGAGATGTACCGCGTGGAAAAGCTGTTTCTCGGCGATGGGGAGCCGGTTGTCTTCGGGATCAATTATTTCTCAACGGAATTCATCAATGACGAGCTGCTGAGCTGCCCGATGGACGAAACTCTGATATTTACACTGATCCAGGAGCGGTTCGAGTTTCCGGACATCGCGTACGACATTTTGAATATTCGCCCCTATGCGGCAGACGCCTACATCGCCGCGCAGCTCCAGATCCCCGAGCATACCGCCATGCTGATGTTTGAGTCTGTCTCCATGGCCCGGGACGAGCAGCCTCTGCTGGTCAACCACGAGTTTTACCATCCGGAAAAAATTCATTTCCGCGAAGTGCGCTCCGTCGATTATCACATGAGCGATACGGAAAGCTGAACCGGCCGTTCCCAAACCGTCATCTCCGCCCTCCGGGTACCGTTTCTGTACCCGGAGGGCGGTTTGTATACCCGCGGCCGGTCCGGGAAGCCGGCAAGTCCCGGAAAGAGGAAACCCCCCGCCTTTTCAGGGCGGGGGTCTTCTCTGCAAATCGGGGCCTTTCCGGAATACCGCACCGGAAAAACCGTTTTCTGCCTTTTACCGGAGCTTCTTCCACGTCTCCACGCCGCCGGCCCTGGCGTATTCGTGGGCGTTAGACGCCTCCACAATCTGGTAATAGTCCCAGCGCGAGACGTTCACGTCCACAAACCGGACCAGGCTGTCTGCATGGCTGTCCACATAGGCCCGGTCTGCCGACCGGCCCAGCATCCGGTTGACAACGGCGGCCGCCTCGGCCCGGGTAATCGTCTGATTGGGCCGGAACGTGCCGTCCGGATAGCCTCCGATCCAGCCGTACTGAACGGAACCCACCACATCGTCGTGGAACCAGTCGTCCTCAGAGACGTCCGAGAAGGGGTTCTCCCCACCGGCGTTCCGCTTCGCAAACCGCATGGCGATGGCGGTAAACTCCGCCCGGGTAATGGGCCTCTCCGGCGCATACCGTCCATCCCCGACGCCGGTGAGGATTCCCAGCCCGCTCAGCCTGCCGACCGCCTCAGCATACCAGGCGTCGGCGGGCACATCGCGGAAGGGGACAGGATCCGCCGCCGCCTGCTCCAGCAGCAGATTGCAGAACATCTGCGCCGCCTCGGCCCGGGTCATGCAGTTGTCGGGCCCGAATCGGCCGGCGCCGTGCCCCTGAAGGTACGCGGTATGCTCGGCCGTATTCAGCCAGACAGCAACGCCGGTATCCTCCGGATCCGCCGCCGCAGCCCCCTCGGCAAAGCGTGCGGAAATTGTGTGGTCACGCGTGACATTTTCAAAGGTATACCCGGTCACGGCGCCAACATCCGCCCCGTCCACCAGAACGCGCTCCACATGCCAGCCGTCCGCCGGACGTATCACAAAGGACAGGCTGTCTCCGCGCAGCACGGCCGTCTTGCCCTCCGGGCTGATGGTGCCGCCTTCGCCGGCGCTGGCCGTGATGGTATAGGCGGTGGCACTGCCGCCGCCTCCGCCGCCGCTGCTGCGGGCGGT
>JAHZEF010000206.1:0-2009 GCA_019422005.1 Clostridiales bacterium | reverse complement strand
GTGACCACAACAGTCGTGTCGGCGGCAGGCTCATGGATGGAGTCTCCGGCAAACGCGAGGGTGAACGTATAGGTTTCATTGGCGTTGTCCGCCGCAAAGCTGCCCGTCCAGACAGCCCCCTCCTGCGTCCAGTCCCACGCGCCCGGATCCAGCGCCGTGCCGTGCTCGGCGGCGACGGTCAGCAGATCCGGCAGATTGCCGGCTTCGTCCGGCAGATGCTCGCCGCGGAGCGTCAGTGTCACTTCCCCGCCGCCGGTCAGACTGGCCGGGCTGGCCGTGACGCTGACTGCAGTCCGGATCCTGGAAACCTCAATCCGCACAACATCACACAAACCGTCATAGCCGGGCGCCATTCCCTCGGCGGCGATCTCATACGTGCCCGGCGCCAGTTCTGCCAGGGCCTTCAGCGCATCTGCGAGGACGGTATAATCCTGCCCCTGAATATGCAGGACATAGTCCGTTCCGATGGTCAGCACCGAAGGCGCGCCGCCGGCTGTGTAGGTCACCTCCGCTGCAGCCGGGCCGGCTTCTCCCCAGGTCCACGCGGTTCGATCCAAGGTCAGCGCAAAGCTGCTGACCGCCGCTACAATCCGGAAGGTAACGGGCTCCATGGCCCCGCTGTAGTTGCCCAGGCCGGTGATATGGACTTTGGCCGTTCCCACATCCGTATTGTCCGTGTACTCCGCCTCATAGTCCAGCCCCTGGGTCAGAACCGCACCGGTGTCCGGATCCGTCACCGTCAAAGGCGGTGTGACGGGCCTTCCTGTATGCAGCTGATCCGGAATGGCCTCTGCGGCAAAGCCGCTCAAATCCTTTTGCAGGATCCGGAACGAGGCGCGGGCAGTCCCTGTAAAGTTGTTGCTGTCCGCCGCCGCGGTCACCGCCATATGCGCTTCCCCTGCATTCCGGTTATCCCAATAAGCGCTGGAATAGTCCGCTTCGGTGATCAGGTTGTCTGTCCCGTCCCCGGCATAGGAAACTGCCGGTACCGGCGTGAGGTCTGCTCCGGTATAGGTCTGATCGTCCATCGGCCCAATCATGCCGTCGTCCAGACTCTTCTGCAGCACCAGGAACACAAAGGCGCCCGTTCCGGTATAGCCGCCGGCGGCCTCGGCCGTCACCACATACAGCCCTGCGGCAGGAGGCTCCGCTCCGAACACCGTCCCGGCGTCATACGGCGTACCAGCCTCAACCGCCCCGCCGCCGCTGAAGGGCTGATAGGAATAGGTCAGATGATAATCGTCCGGGCCCAGCGTTTCCGTTCCGGCCTGCACGGCAACCGCGCCGTTCACCAGCTCTCCGTAGACAGAGACAGCCGGCGCGGGGTCGCCCTCCACGGTCAGGCTCAGGCCGCCGTCCTCCCCGCTGGCGGGCAGGAGGACATAGCGCAGCAGGAAGCTGCCTGCATGGTTGCCGCTGACCGTAACCCGGAGCGTATAGGCCCCCACTTCGGTAAAGGTCATCGTCTGTCCGCTGATTTCCGCGCCGTCAGACGGGCCTTCCGCAACGGCAACCGCGATCTCCCCGGCATTGACTGCATGGCCGCCCAGATCCGGCTCCCCATGGCTGACCGTGACGGCCGCATGATTGGTATCCGGGTCGCCGTAGACGCCGTAGACGCGGTCCAGAGAAGCCGACAGGCTGTTCTGCCCCACAGCGGTGATTTCAAACCCGTCCGTACCGGAGCCGGTATAGTTGCCCCGGCCGGTGACGGTAACGCTGCCGCCGGTGCCGGCCGCTTCATCATACGGCCCCACCGCCGAGTTGGGCGTACCGTAGCTTACGGTATAGTCCGTACCCGCAGTCAGCAGCGTATGGCTGTCCGGGTCAATCACCACCGGGACCGGTTCCACCCGTCCTCCGCTGTAGGTATAGTTTCCGATGCTGTCCTCAAACATGGCCGCCGTAATGGCCTTCGGCCGGATGGTCAGCACGGCGCTCTCCTCCACCTCCCGGTATCCCGGCGCGGTAATCCGGAAGAAGATCTCATATCCCTCCACTGCGCCGTC
>JAHZEF010000205.1 GCA_019422005.1 Clostridiales bacterium | reverse complement strand
CGTGAAGGCGGCCGTACGGTTGGTTCCGGCGTTGTCATCGACATCGCTGAGGACTGAGTCCCGTTTGAAAAACCCGGAAGCGAATTCGCTTCCGGGTTTTTGCTTATCCATGGGAATGCGGGAAAACAAAATTGTTTTTTTCTGCAGGATCGTGTAAGATGGTAAGGAAACAATACGGAGGCTGCACGGCTGCCGGCCGCCCCTCATACCATAATAGTAGGAACCGCCCCAATGCGCGGCTCCCTGACGATGGTAAGGAGGTGGCGGAATGATTTGGCAGATTGTATCCTGTGTGCTGGCGGCGGCGGGGTTGATTCTGTTTCTGTGGTGTCTGATCGGTTCCTTTCTGCTGCCGGTGGCAGGGCCGAACCTGACGGCGGTGTATCGCGCCAGCGCGGATGCGCCGGATTTGGAACAGGCAGTCCGCAGCTTTTCCTGGCTGCATGAGACGGGGATGATTGACATGCCTCTGCAGATTCTGGACTGCGGAATGGATCCCCATGCGGCCATGCGGGCCGAACGGCTGGCCAGGGAGCACCCGTATATCCAGATCATTTGGGAACAGGTGGAATGGGATCATGGAACGACAGCAGGAACTGGTTCGCGGCAGTGTGACCGCGGTGGTTTATCAGAATGAGGAAAACGGATATGCGGTGATTCGGCTGGCGGCCGAGAGCGGTGAAACCATCACCGTGGTGGGTACCATTCCCATGACGACAGTGGGGGAACGGTTGGTGGCGGCGGGACGGTGGAGCTGCCATCCTTCCTACGGGAAGCAGTTCGAGGCTGAATTTTTGGAGCGGCTGATGCCGGAGAGCGAGCCGGAGATCCTGGCCTACCTCTCATCCAGGGCGCTCAAGGGGATCGGCGCCGTGACGGCAAAGCGGATTGTCGAGGCTTTCGGAGCAAACGCGCTGGACGTGATTGAACATGAGCCGCAGAGGCTGACGGCGATTCCGGGTATCTCAGGCCGAAAGGCCGGGGAGATCAGCGAATGCTTCCGGAGGCAGACGGGAGTCAGGCGGCTGATTGAGTTCCTGGCGCTGCATCACCTGCCGCCGGAGCTGGCGCTGCGGCTGTACCGTGCCTACGGGGAGCTGGCCATTGACGCGGTGCGGGACGATCCTTACCTGCTTACCGACTCCTTTTTTGGCGCAGACTTCGGCGCTGTGGATGCCTTTGCGCTGGAGCTGGGGGTGGACGGGGATGATGAGCGCCGGGTGGAGGCGGGGATCCTGTTTGAATTGACGCATAATCTGACCAACGGACATACCTTTCTGCCGGAGCGGAAGCTGGCTGCTGCAACCATGGGCCTGCTGGGGCTGGAAACGGAGATCGTTGAAGCCGGCATCGGGCGGCTCCTGGAGCAGGGGCGGATGGTCTCGGAACACGTGGCCGGTTTGGACGTCTGCTATCTGCCCCCGCTGCACGAGGCGGAGACGTACGTGGCGGCGCGGATTCTGGCCATGGCCGGCGAAACGCCGGAGCCGCCGGAGAGCCTGGCGGAGCTGGTGGAGGCGGTGGAGGCGGACAAGCAGATCTGCTATGCGCCGCAGCAGCGTGAAGCGATTCGGGCCGCCGCAGAGCATCGGGTTGTACTGATTACAGGAGGCCCGGGCACCGGCAAAACCACGACGCTGGACGGCATTCTGGATCTCTTTGACAAAATGGGCCTGAACTCCCAGCTGGCGGCGCCGACCGGGCGCGCCGCCAAGCGCCTGAAGGAGCTGACCGGACGGGAAGCCGCCACCATTCATCGGCTTCTGGAGGCGCAGTACAGCCCGGAAACCGGCGCCATGACGTTTTATCACGACGAGGACGAGCCTCTGCATGTGGACGCTATGGTGGTGGACGAGACCTCGATGGTGGATCTGATGCTGATGCAGTCCCTGCTCCAGGCGCTTCCGCCCAAATGCCGGCTGGTGCTGGTGGGGGATCCTGACCAGCTGCCATCCGTAGGGGCGGGGAATTTGTTTTCCGATTTGATCCGAAGCGGGGCGGTGCCGATGGTGCGGCTGACGGAAATATTCCGGCAGGCGCGGGAAAGCCTGATTGTGATGAACGCCCATGCAGTCAACGAGGGGCGCATGCCGGAACTGACGGCCAGGGACCGTGATTTCTTCTTTCTGAAGCGCCGGACGGCGCAGTCGGTGGTACAGACGATTCAGGACCTTTGCAGCCGAAGGCTGCCGGAGCATATGGGAATTCCGCCCGCTGAGATCCAGGTTCTCGCGCCCACAAGACGGTATGAGGCGGGGACGCAGAATCTGAATCGGCTCCTGCAGGAAGCGCTCAATCCGCCTTCTGCGGGAAAGCGGGAGAAATCCCACGGCGATTTTTTGTTCCGCGAGGGCGACAGAGTGATGCAAATCCGCAATAACTATGATATACTATGGAAGAGGGCCCATGGACATGGGGCGGGCTCCGGTATATTCAACGGGGATATCGGCGTGATCCAGTCGATTGATTTCTCTGATGAGACCGTTACGGTGGTCTTTGACGAGGACAAGGAGGCAGCCTATGGTTTCGATATGCTGTCGGAGCTGGAGCTGGCCTATGCCATGACGGTGCACAAAAGCCAGGGCAGCGAGTACCGGGCCGTGGTGCTGGCAGCGTGGCAGGGGTCGCCATACCTGCTGACGCGCAGCGTGCTCTATACTGCGATTACCCGGGCGCGGCAGCTGCTGGTGATTGTGGGCAATGAAGAAGTCATCGCGTCAATGACGGCCAACGACCGTCAGCAGCGGCGTTACAGCGGCCTGAAGCTGCGGCTGCAGGGGAGGATCTCTCAGTGAACAGGGCGGTGGATTGGGTGCTCGATTTGCTGTATCCTCCGAAATGCGTATTCTGCCGGCGGCTCCTGAGCCGGGAAGAGACAGAAATCTGCAGAAGCTGCCGCCTGTCCCTGCCGGTTGCCGGCGGCAGTCGGGAGTTTGGAGCGTATCTGTCGGGCGGCGTGGCTGCGCTGTACTACGAGGGCGCGGCCCGGGAGTCTCTGCTGCGGTATAAATTTGGTTCCATGGAGCAGTATGCGGCCTGCTATGGCCGGCTTCTGGCGGCAGCCTGCACGGCTTTGCCGCTGGATACGGTGGATCTGGTGACCTGGGTGCCGGTCAGCAGAAAACGCCGCCGGCGGCGTGGATATGATCAGGCCGGGCTGCTGGCCCGCGCGCTTTCCGCAGAATTGGACAAGCCCCTGGCGTCCGCGCTGATGAAAACACGGGACAATCCGGCGCAGTCGCTGCAGGGCAGCCCGGAGGCGCGGCGCGCCAACGTGCTGGGGGTATATCAGGCCCGCGCACAGACGGCGCTTGCCGGGAAAGTCGTTTTGCTGGTGGATGATATTGTGACAACGGGAGCGACGGCGTCTGAAGCAGCCCGCGTACTGCTGACGGCGGGGGCTGCAGGCGTATACCTGGCGGTGCTGGCCATCCGGCGCGCCGGGGAATCAAACGGATTAGGGTGACACAATGCTGAAATTTTCAAGAGATCTGGGAATCGACCTTGGTACGGCCAACGTGCTGGTATACGAAGAGGGACGGGGCGTGGTTCTTCGGGAGCCTTCCGTGGTGGCGGTGGATAAAAATACCGGAAAGGTGCTGCAGGTGGGCGCCGCGGCCAA
>JAHZEF010000204.1 GCA_019422005.1 Clostridiales bacterium | reverse complement strand
GTCAAAAAGAAACCCAATATCATCCCCGGCGTCCCCACGCTGTTTGAGGCGCTGCTGCGGGCGGACAACCTCGACGGCGCGGATCTGAGCTTCCTCAAGGGCATGTTCTGCGGCGGCGACTCCCTGTCCATTGAGCTCAAAAAGAAAGTGGACGCATTCCTGCATGAGCACAATGCTTCCATCCAGGTCCGTGAAGGCTACGGCACCACGGAATGCGTGACCGCCAGTTGCCTGACGCCTGTAAACTACTACCGTTCCGGCTCCATCGGCGTCCCCTTCCCCGATACCTACTATAAAATAGTCAAACCCGGAACCACAGAAGAGCTGCCGCCCAATACAGACGGCGAAATTTGCATCTCCGGCCCCACGGTTATGCTGGGCTATGTGGACAACCCGGAGGAAACCGCCCATACGCTCCGCCGCCACAACGAGGGCCGGGTGTTCCTGCACACCGGAGATCTGGGCTATATGGACGCCGACGGCTTCGTCTATTTCCGCCAGCGGATTAAGCGGATGATTGTCACCTCGGGCTACAATGTCTATCCCAGCCAGCTGGAAAACATCATTGACGGCCATCCCAAGGTGCTGCTCAGCTGCGTCATCGGCGTGAAGGATCCATACAAAATGCAGAAGGTCAAAGCCTTTGTGGTGCTGCGGCCGGCCTATGAGCCCAGCGACGCCGTCAAGGAGGAGCTGCTGGCCTATTGCCGCGACCGGATTGCCAAATACGCCATGCCCTATGACATCGAATTCCGCAGGGAGCTGCCCAAGACGCTGGTCGGCAAGGTCGCCTACCGCGTTTTGGAGGAAGAGGAGCAGGCCAAGGGATGACGCCGAACCCTTTGAAGCGTCCGGAGCGCATTTGGGAACTGGATGCGTTCCGCGGGCTGTGCATCCTCTGCGTCATCGTGATCCATGCGGTGTTTGACCTCCGCTATTTTGCCGGTCTGAACTTCCGCCTGCATCCGGTCTTTCAGTTTATCATGGACTACGGCGGCGTGCTGTTTGTTCTGCTCAGCGGAATCTGTGTGACGCTGGGTTCCCACAGCGTCCGGCGGGGCGCCGTGGTTTTCGCCTGCGGCCTCGTCATCACCGGCGTCACCGAAGCCATGATCGCGCTTGGCATGGCCGACGCCTCGGTCCGGATCCAGTTCGGCGTACTGCACCTGCTGGGGTTCTGCATGATGACCTATCCGCTTTACCGGCGGCTGCCGGCCGCGGCTGCCGCCGGAGCCGGCGTGGTCATCGTCGCGCTGGGTTACTGGTTTGATACCTTTCTGATCCAAAGCCCCTTTTGGTTTGCCCTGGGCCTGCGGGCGCCCGGCTTTGCGGCGGGAGATTATTTCCCCATCTTCCCGCATCTCGGCTGGTTTATGCTGGGTACCGTCCTGGGGCGCACCGTTTACAAAAACCGCCGCTCCCTGCTGCCCCGGGTGCCCGTCAACATCTGGCCAATCCGGTTTCTCAGTGCCTGCGGCCGGCATTCTCTGTGGATCTATCTGCTGCACCAGCCTGTGGTATACGGCATACTGATGGCTGTTCTGGCACTGGCCCGGTAAGGAGGGTTTTATGAAACTGATGATCGCTTCCGATCTGCACGGCTCCGCCCTGTACTGCCGCAAACTGCTCAACGCCTTTGCTTCGGAAAAGGCCGACCGGCTTCTGCTGCTGGGCGACCTGCTCTATCACGGCCCCCGGAACGACCTGCCGGAGGGATACGATCCCAAGGCTGTGATCGCCCTGCTCAATCCGTTGGCCGACCGCCTGTTCTGCGTCCGCGGCAACTGCGACGCAGAAGTGGATCAAATGGTTCTGGAGTTCCCCATTCTCGCCGATTACGCCGTTTTCAGCTGGGGGAACCGCCTGATTTACGCAACCCACGGCCATCTGTTCGGAGCGCAGAATCCGCCCAGGCTCCGCTCCGGCGATATTCTGCTCTGCGGCCACACCCACGTCCCCCGCTGCACGGAGCACGCGCTGTTTACCTACTGGAATCCCGGTTCCGTCTCCATTCCCAAGGAGGATTCCGTCCGCGGCTACATGCTGCTGGAGAAAGAGGCCGTCTGCTGGAAGGATCTGGACGGCGCCGTCTGGATGGCTTCCGGCCGCACAGCCCCGGATTCTGAGGGGCCCGCTGCATCCGCGCACGGCAGATAGAAAAAAATTGTATAAAATGGGACGTTCCGGTCAATGCTATTCCTGCATTCACCGGCGCGCCGGGCGCGCCAGGAGGAGGAACTGCAATGAAAGTCAGAGAGCTGATGTCGCGGGACGTTGTATGCATCTCACCGGACGAGATGGCGTCGGTCGCCGCCAGAATGCTCAGCCGCTATAACATCGGCGCAATGCCGGTCTGCGAGGACGACGGCAGACTTCATGGCCTGATCACCGACCGCGACATCGTCCTGCGGTGTGTCGCTGCCGAAAAGGAGCCCGCCAAAACGCCGGTCCGGGAGATCATGACCAGTCGGATCGTTTCTGTGGAGCCCGACGAGGATGCGGAAAAGGCCGCCGAGCTGATGGCGCTGGAACAGGTGCGCCGCCTCCCGGTGGCGGAGCAGGGCCGGATCGTCGGCGTCCTGTCCCTGGGCGATCTGTCCGTCAACCGCAGCCTTCGGATGGAGGCGTCGGAATGCCTCTCCGAAATCTGCAGTAACATCAAAAAGCGCTGAGGATACGGCCGGCGAAGCGTTCGCCGGCCGTTCCTTTTGTTTTCCTGAAAATGCGGGGAAAAACCGGCATTTTTATGAAAATATTGTTTGACACCGACAGCTTCCCCTGTTATAATTGAAAGGCCGCATCGAAGAGGCTGAAAGCGGAACATGGATCCGCGCCTCCAGAGCGAGTCTACAATAAAGGTAGGTGCAAATTACATGCAGGCAATCATTGCAACCGGCGGCAAGCAGTACAACGTCAAGGAAGGCGACGTGCTGTTCATCGAAAAGCTGAATGCTGAGGCCGAGGAGACCGTCACGTTTGACCAGGTTCTGGCCGTTGTGGACGGGGAAAATTCCCGGTTCGGTGCTCCCGTGGTGGCAGGCGCTTCCGTGGAAGCCAAGGTTCTGAAGAACGGCAGGGGCAGGAAGATCACCGTCTTCAAGTATCGCCCCAAAAAGGACTCCAAGAGCTGCCAGGGTCATCGCCAGCCTTACACCAAGGTGCAGATCGAAAAGATCTCCGTGTAATGACCAGGGTCGAATTTTACAGCGAAGGCGGCAGGATTACCGGCTTCTGCTGCCAGGGTCACAGCGGTTATGCCGAGGCCGGCGCGGACATCGTCTGCGCCGCGGTGACGACGGCGATCCGGCTGGCCGAATGTACGATCAACGACGTATGCGGCAGCCGGGCAAAAACCAGGGTCCAGGAGCAGGAGGCCCGCGTTACCCTGCATCTTCCCGCCCGGTGCGACGAGGAGGAAACTGTACAGGCAGTACTCGCCGGACTGATGCTCACGCTTTGTGAGCTGCGGGCCGATTATCCGGATTATCTAGAAGTTATGGAGGTGCAGCAGCATGCTTAAGATTGGTTTTCAGTTTTTCGCCCATAAAAAGGGCGGCGGTTCCACCAAGAACGGCCGTGACTCCGAGTCCAAGCGCCTGGGCGTAAAGCGCGCCGACGGTCAGTTCGTGCTGGCCGGCAATATTCTGGTTCGGCAGAGAGGC
>JAHZEF010000203.1:2704-3788 GCA_019422005.1 Clostridiales bacterium | reverse complement strand
GAGGATCTGATTGTCGCCTCCACCGGCGTGATCGGGAAGGAGCTTTCCATTGAGCCGTTTCAAACCGGCATTCCGAAGCTGGTGCAGCGCCTGTCCTGCAGCGGCTCTGCAGAGGCGGCGGACGCCATTATGACAACGGATACCAGGAGAAAGGAAGTTGCCGTGGAATTTGAACTGGGCGGCAGGGTTTGCAGGCTGGGGGCGATCGCCAAAGGCAGCGGCATGATCCATCCGAATATGGCGACCATGCTCTGTTTCCTCACGACAGACGCTGCCATTTCTGCGGAAATGCTGCAGAAGGCGCTTTCCGCGGACATTCTGGACAGCTTCAATCAGGTCAGTGTGGACCGGGACACATCCACCAATGATACCGTGACCATTCTGGCCAACGGGATGGCCGGCAATCCGGAGATCACGGAGAGCGGGCCGGATTACGATGCGTTTGCCGAGGCGCTGGCATGGGTGACGCAGAAGATGTCCTTCCTGATTGCATCCGACGGGGAAGGGGCCAGCAAGACCATTGTCTGCAGGGTTTGCGGTGCGCCGGACCGGCAGACGGCGCGTCTGGTCTCGCGTTCGGTGGTTTCGTCCAATCTCCTGAAGGCCGCCATGTTCGGCGAGGACGCCAACTGGGGGCGGGTGCTCTGTGCGATCGGCTATACGGAAGCGGAGTTTGACGTTTCCCAAATCGACGTGGCCCTGCAGTCGGCCGCCGGCAGCGTCCAGGTCTGCAGCCACGCAGCGCACTGCGCGTTCAGCGAAGAACGCGCTTCGGAAATCCTGGCGGAGGATACCATCACGATTCTGGTGGAGATGCACCAGGGAAGCGGGACGGCCTCCGCATGGGGATGCGATCTGACGTATGACTATGTGAAGATCAACGGCGACTACAGGACATAGAGGATAGAGGGGGCTGGTATCGTGAAGGAGCGGACCATTGCGGATGTGCTGACAGAAGCGCAGCCGTACATGAAAAAATATACGGGCAGGATTGTGGTCGTCAAATATGGCGGCAACGCCATGATTGCCGAAAACCTCAAGGATGCGGTGATGGAGGACATCATTCTCCTGAATATGCTGGGGA
>JAHZEF010000203.1:0-2694 GCA_019422005.1 Clostridiales bacterium | reverse complement strand
GGACGGTCCTGGTGCACGGCGGCGGCCCGGAGATCAATCATCTGCTCAAGCGCCTTGGAAAGGAGCCGCGGTTTGTGGGCGGGCTGCGCTATACAGACAGTGAGACGATGGAAGCGGTACAGATGGTGCTTGCCGGAAAAATTAACAAGGATCTGGTGGCGCGGCTGTGCACGCGGAACGGCAGAGCCATCGGATTGTGCGGCGTCGACGCGGGGATGATCCGCTGTAAGCGGCACACGGAAGAGGAATTGGGATATGTGGGAGATATTGTGGAAGTGAACCCATTCCCGATTACCCAGGCGCTGGACAGCGGGATGATTCCGGTGATCGCCTCCATCGGCGCCGACGAGGACGGCGAAACGTATAATATCAATGCGGATACCGCCGCCGCGGCAATTGCCATTTCCCTTGGAGCCTGCAAACTGGTTTCCCTGACCGATATCCCGGGGCTTCTCATGGATAAGGACGATGAGTCCACACTGATTCATGAGGTCAAGATCAGCCATGTACCGAAGCTGGTGGCAGACGGCGTGATCACCGGCGGAATGCTGCCGAAAATTGCATGCTGCGTGGATTCCATCGCCAAAGGTGTTCGGGAGGCAGTGATCATCGACGGCCGCAAGGAGCATGCAATTCTGCTGGAGATGTTTTCTGATCAGGGCAATGGAACGCTGTTTTATTGAGAGTAGGGGGCGCTTTTGATGACAAGTCAGGAATGGATGGATTTGGATCAGGCTTATGTCTGCAATACGTACGCCAGATTTCCGCTATGCGTGGAAAAGGGGAAGGGCGCCGTATGCTGGTCGCCGGAGGGAAAACGGTATATTGACTTTTCCTCGGGAATCGGCGTCAATTCCCTGGGCTTCTGCGATGCAGACTGGGTAAAAGCGGTCAGCGATCAGGCGGCGGCCGTGCAGCATATCAGCAATCTTTTCTATACTGAACCCTGTATCGCCCTGGCACAGATGCTCTGCGCGCGCACAGGCATGAAAAAGGTCTTTTTCTGCAATTCCGGCGCCGAGGCCAACGAAGGTGCGATCAAGGCTGCGAGGAAATACAGCTTTGACCGGTATGGCAAAGGAAGGGCCGAGATTGTTGCCTTGAATAATTCCTTCCATGGGCGTACCATGGCGACCCTGTCGGCCACCGGCCAGGCGGTCTATCACAATTACTTCTTCCCCTTTGTGGAGGACTACCGGTTTGTGGATTCCGGGGATTTTTCCCAGCTGGAAGCTGCTGTCGGTGAAAAGACCTGTGCGGTTATGATGGAGCTGATTCAGGGGGAGGGCGGCGTCATTGCACAGGATCCGGAATATGTGCGTGCGGTGGAAAAGCTGTGCCGGGAGAAGGACGTCCTGCTGGTGATCGACGAGGTGCAGACCGGCATCGGGCGGACGGGAAGGCTGCTGGCCTGTGAGCATTACGGCATTTCTCCGGACATTGTGACCATCGCCAAGGGCATTGGCGGCGGCCTTCCCCTGGGAGCGGTCCTGTTTGGGGAAAAGACGGAGGGCGTTCTGGGCTTTGGCCAGCATGGTACGACGTTTGGCGGCAACCCTGTGGCCTGCGCCGGCGGCAAAGTGGTTCTCAGCAAGCTGAATGAAGCCCTGCTGGCGGAAGTGCGGGAAAAGGCTGCATATCTGCGCGGGAAGATTGCCGCGATGCCCGGAGTGCGTGCTGTCAGCGGCCTGGGGCTGATGATCGGCATGGAACTGGAGGGAAAAAGCGCCAGGGAAGTGGTGTCGGCCGGAATTGAGCAGGGCCTGATTGCTTTGACGGCCAAGGATCGGGTGCGCCTGCTGCCGCCTCTGACGATCACGCGTGAGGAGATCGACGAGGGCCTGCAGATACTGGAGCGGGTGCTGCAGATGTAACAAGCCGTGGCCGCGCTGCCTGCAGCGCGGCCACGGGAACGGCGCTTGCTGGATCCGGACAAGAAATACCCGAAAAAGCTGGAAAAGACGCTTGACAATCGCTCTGAGTTCGTGTATTATAATCAAGCTGTTTCTGAAAACGGCCTGCAGGGTTCGAAAACAGAGCCTGTTATGGAGTAGTATCGAAGTGGTCATAACGAGCACGACTGGAAATCGTGTAGCCGTGTTGAGCGGCTCGAGGGTTCGAATCCCTCCTACTCCGCCAGATTTCACAACCCCCTCCGGCAAGGATTCCCGCCTGTGGCGTGTTTCCCTGGCCGGAGGGGGTTGCTCTTATGTTCTATTCGCCAATGCGCTGCCGGTTTGCAGGCTGCCCGGAACCCGGAACGGAGCCTCGCCGTTATCGCGCCGGGCCATGCGGAGAAACGTGTTTTTCCGATTACACCGGAAAGCGGATCAAAGATGGCAGGGGGTTAAAGCCCTGCCCGGGAAAACGAAGCGGGGAACCGCGGGACAGGCTCCGGCACGGTCATACGGATCGGGGATGCCCCTGCTGCCGGGCGAACCGGCTGGACGGAACCGCCCTGCGTTTCATGTGGATGCCGCCCCGGCTGAAGACAGCGTGTTTCTGCTTTCAGGCCGGGCATAAAGGACGCTCCGCCTTCCATATGGCCTGGGTTACGCCGGATCCTGCAGCCTCTTTTGGCAGCGCGGGCAATAGCAGCTGCTTCTGGCGCCGACGGTTATTTTCCGGATTGTGGTCTGACAGACGGCGCACGGCAGCCCGGCCCGCCCGTATATTCGCAGATGCTCTGCATTG
>JAHZEF010000202.1 GCA_019422005.1 Clostridiales bacterium | reverse complement strand
TGATCTTCTTTTTATTTTCCTAAAGTGTTGCACTTGATAGTATAATTCACCAGAATACAAAAAAGGGCCCGGACGGGCCCTTTCGGAGCGTCAGGCCGGATCACCGCCCGTTTGCGGATCTGCAGCGTTTACAGGCTGCAGATCCGTGTTTTTGGGAGCCGCCGGGGCGGTTCCCTCCCCGCATACGGTTTGCATTGCCAAACGCAACGCCAAAAGGGACCCTCACGGGTCCCTTTTGATGCAATTGGGCAGTCCGGGCGTCCAGCGGCCGCCTGCCCTTTACCGTCCCGCCACGCCCTGCCGAATCAGCGCGCGCCTCAGCTTCGCCTCTGCCATGGCCAGCTCCTCTGCGGAATGGTTCGCTCCGTCGCCGAGGATGTTCCGGGCATCCGCTTCCGCACGCTTCGCGCGCTCGCGGTCGATGTCCTCCTGCCATTCAAAGGTGCTGGCCACCAGCCGCACCTCGCCGTCATGGACGGAGAGCATACCGCCGATGCAGGCCGCATGCCGCTCCCTGCCGTCTATCCACACGCGGGCCTCCCCCATTCCCAGCACTGTCACATAGTTGATATGCCGCGGCAGGATGCAGACGTCACCCGTCGTCGACCGGACAATCAGCTTTTCTGCCTGCCCGTCGAAGCGCAGCCCGTCGGGCGTTACAATCTGCAGGCGATAGGAAGTCATGATCACTCACCCTTTTTTGCGCGGGCCGCCACCTCATCGATGGAACCGGCAAACAGGAACGCCGACTCGGGCACCGCGTCGTGCCTGCCCTCGATGATCTCCCGGAAGCCCCGGATTGTTTCCTCCAGCGGAACATACTTTCCTTCCATACCGGTAAACTGCTCGGCCACCGCAAAAGGCTGGGAGAGGAACCGCTGCACCTTTCTGGCGCGGGCCACCGTCAGCTTGTCCTCCTCGCTCAGCTCATCCATGCCCATGATGGCGATAATATCCTGCAGCTCCTTGTAGCGCTGCAGCATCCGCTGTACGGCGCGCGCCACCTGGTAGTGCTCCTGGCCCACAATCTCCGGCGTCAGGATCCGGCTGGTGGAGCCCAGCGGATCCACGGCGGGATAGATGCCCAGGGAGGCGATGGACCGGTCCAGCACCGTGGTGGCGTCCAGGTGCGCAAAGGTCGTGGCCGGCGCAGGATCCGTCAGGTCATCCGCCGGGACATAAACCGCCTGCACAGATGTGATGGATCCCCGCTTCGTGGAAGTGATGCGCTCCTGCAGCGCCCCCATCTCCGTCGCCAGCGTCGGCTGATAGCCCACCGCAGAGGGCATGCGCCCCAGCAGGGCGGAAACCTCGGAACCCGCCTGCGTGAAACGGAAAATGTTATCAATAAACAGCAGCACATCCTGGTGCTTTTCATCGCGGAAGTACTCCGCCATGGTCAGGCCCGAAAGGCCCACGCGCATCCGCGCTCCGGGCGGCTCATTCATCTGGCCGTAAACCAGAGCCGTTTTCTCCAGGACGCCGGATTCTTTCATTTCATGATAGAGGTCGTTGCCCTCACGGGTCCGTTCCCCGACGCCGGTAAACACCGACAGGCCGCCGTGCTCCTTGGCGATGTTGTGGATCAGCTCCATGATAATTACGGTTTTGCCGACGCCGGCGCCGCCGAACAGGCCGATCTTTCCGCCCTTGGCATACGGGCAGATCAAATCCACCACCTTAATGCCGGTCTCAAAGATTTCCGTGGCGGACTCCTGCTCATCATAGGCCGGTGCGGGCCGGTGGATCGGCCAGCGTTCCGCCGCCTCCGGCGCAGGCTGATTGTCCACCGGCTCGCCCAGGAGATTGAACACACGCCCCAGGCAGGCGTCTCCCACGGGTACGGTGATCGGCCCCCCGGTATCCCGCGCCTCAATGCCGCGCCTCAGGCCGTCGGTGGAGCCCATGGCAATGCACCGGGCAATATTGTCGCCCACATGCTGCGCCACCTCGCAGACCAGCGTTCGATCGCCCTGCTGCACTTCGATGGCGTTGAGCAGTTCCGGCAGCTGCCCGTCTTCAAACCGGATATCCAGGACGGGGCCGAGAATCTGCACCACCGTACCAATATGCTTTGTGGCCAATTCGGTCAACTCCTTATCGTTCCGCCGCCGTGCATCAGGCATCTGCTCCGGCGACAATCTCTGTGATCTCCTGCGTAATGGCGCCCTGACGCGCCCGGTTGTATTTCAGGCTCAGATCGCCGATCATTTCCTCGGCGTTCTTGGTGGCCGCGTCCATGGCGGTACGGCGCGCCCCCAGCTCGCTGGCCACCGACTCGCACAGCGCGCCGTAGATCAGGCCGCCCAGATATTCCGGAATCATGGTATCGAACACCGCTTCGCTGCTGGGTTCATACAGTGTCAGCTGGCCAGGGGCCTTCGGCTCTTCCGGCGGCTCCGGCGCGCGCAGCGGCAGCAGCGGCAGGACACAGGGCGTCTGCACCAGGATGGAAGCAAAATTTGTATAGGCCAGGTGCACCGCGCCGAACTGCCCGTCCAAAAACCCCCGGCAAACGCTGCGCGCCATGGTAAAGCAGTCGCTGATGGACAGCCCCGCGGCTTCCGCATAGGCGCCGGTGAGGACGGCAGACCCGCGCGCGCGGAAATGTTCCAGCGCCTTCTTCCCGATGGGCAGCACCACAGCGCGCGCCCCGGCCATCTCCGCCTCGGCCAGCTTGAGGATATTGTGATTGTATCCGCCGGCCAATCCCCGGTCTCCGGCGATTACGATATACAGCGCATCGCCCTCCCGGCTCCGGACATAAGGGGACGAGAACTCGCGGTTGCTCATCCCAATCTCGGTAACCGCCTGATAAAGCACCTCAAAATAGGGCCGGCTCTGCAGGACCCGGTCCTGCGCGCGGCGCAGCTTGGACGCGGCAACCATCTCCATCGCCCTGGTGATCTGCTTGGTGCTCTCCATGCTGCGGATGCGCAGCTTGATGTCCTTCATGGAAACTCCGGCCATGGGATCTACCTCGCCTTCTGAAACGCGTCTGTATAATCGCGCAGGGCCTGCTGCAGCCGCTCCTCCGTCCCGCGCTCCAGCGCTCCGGTTTCGCGGATGGCCGTCAGCACCTCCCCGGCATGATCGTCCAGATACGCATACAGGCCCTCCTCAAACGCATGCACATCATCCACGGCAATGTCCCGGAGGTAACCGTTTACCGCCGCATAAAAAATACAGACCTGATGCGCGACCTCCACCGGCTGCCCGTTCTTCTGCTTGAGGACTTCCACAATCCGCGCGCCCTGTTCCAGCCGCTCCTTGGTATCCTGATCCAGATCGGAGCCAAACTGTGCAAAGCTCTGCAGCTCCCGATACTGGGAATACAGCAGCTTCAGGGAACCCGCCACCTTCTTCATGGCCTTGATCTGTGCGCTGCCGCCGACCCGGGAAACGGAGATGCCGGGATTGACCGCCGGCATGACGCCGGCATGGAACAGCTCCGTCTCCAGGAAGATCTGACCGTCTGTGATGGAGATCACGTTGGTGGGGATATAGGCCGAAACGTCTCCCGCCTGGGTTTCGATGATGGGCAGGGCCGTCAGGGAGCCTCCGCCATACTCCGGCGCCATGCGGGCCGCCCGTTCCAGCAGGCGGGAGTGCAGATAAAACACGTCGCCCGGATAGGCCTCGCGCCCCGGCGGACGCCGGATCAGCAGGGAAATCGCCCGGTAGGCCACCGCATGCTTGGACAGGTCGTCGTAAACCACCAGCACATCTTTTCCCTGATACATAAAGTATTCGCCCATGGTGCAGCCGGAATACGGCGCAATATACTGC
>JAHZEF010000201.1:522-3824 GCA_019422005.1 Clostridiales bacterium | reverse complement strand
CGGTAATCCCCTTTCATGGAATCAGGCCAGCATGCCGGAACGGGAAGCGCGGTTCAGGCGGCCCCGGTCCAGAAGATGCGAACCGTTGACGAAGACGTGGGAAATGCCGAGCGGCTCCGTATCGGGCTTCTGCGGCGTGGCCCGGTCGGCGATCCCATGCCCGTCAAAGACAACGAGATCCGCATAATAGCCTGGCCGCAGGAAGCCCCGGCGTTTCAGATCGAACCGCAGAGCGGCGCGGCCGGTCATTTTGGCGACGGTTTCCTCCAGCGTCTGCCGCCCCCCTTCCCTGGCCAGGCGGAGGAACTTGGGCATGGCGCCGTAAGCGGCCTGGTTCTGATGGCAGCCCGGCGCCACAGAGGCGTCGGTCATATAGAGCGCCCTGGGATGCAGCATCTGCCGGGGAATGTTGGCTTCGTCCTGTTCGCAGTAGAAGTAGATGCGGGCATAACCGTTGGTTTTGCGGTAAAGGTCCGTGTACAGCTCAGCCACATTTACACCGCGGGCCTTCATGATTTCATCCATGAACATGCCGCGGTAGGGGGCGTATTCCTCTGCAATGCCGTTGCAGAGCTGGATATCGGAGGGGGGGACGCCGATGTCGGCATAGGCCTGATTCAGAGCCGCCGCGAACTGGGAGAGCAGTTCCCGGTTGTCATACAGGGCCGGGATCATGGAGTAAAATACCTGCGGCAGAAGCACCTGTATGCCGGAGACGCCCTGTACGTAGGAATACATATCGAACCAGAGGTCGGTGCCGCTGGTTTCCACCTGACGGTCGAACATCTCCATCATGGCGTCATAGGTGGCAAAGGCGGAACGGCCTACGAACAGCAAATGGGAAAGCTGGAGCTTTGCGCCGGTGTCGCGGAAGCGCTCGATATATTCCCGGTGCCACCGGACGTTCTCCGGCTCCTCGCCCGGCCGCATGGGATGGTCCAGCGACATGACGCGTTCGTGAACGGCAATGACTTTTCCGCGCCGGATGGCGTGCTCGCTGGCCTGGCGGATCTGGTCGTCGGTGAAGAAGTTTCCGGGCCGGTACCCCAGGCCGAAGGAAATTCCCTTGCAGCCGGCGTCCATGCCCTCATCCAGCAGGTAATCGATGCGGCGCATGATCTCCGGCGTGAGCGTTCCGCTGGGCTCCATTCCGAGAACGGAACCGGCGGCGACCCCGTGCGCAGCCAGAAGCGCCAGGTTTTGCCGCATCCCGTAGCGCGCCATATGGGCGAAGAAATCTGCGTAGGTGGGGAAGAGCAGGCGGGCGTTTGGATCCCGGCTGCCGGGGTCTGAGATCAGGGCTTCCCGATGGGGGGTGCCCGGTTCCATGCCGGCCACGCCGAACCCGCAGTTGCCGGCCACATAGGTGGTGATTCCCTGGCGGATGAAAGGCTCCGTCATCTCCAGTTCGTTTTCATAAAATAAGTAGCGGTCCTGATGGGAATGGCAGTCGATGAAGCCGGGGGCGATGACCTGGCCGGAACAGTCGATCACACGGCAATCCTCCGGGGGCAGCGGCGTTTCAGAGACGCACAGGATGCGGTCATGTTCCAGCATCACGTCTCCGGTAAAGCCCGGATTCCCGGTGCCGTCGGCAATCCAACCGTGTTTCAGCAGCAGTTTTTCCATGGTTTCCTCCTTAAAAAGGGCGGCGGGGCTTATTCTGCACGCTTTTTTTGCCCTTTGCGCTTGCCGAGCTTATAGAGTACGCGGGCGTAGAGAATGGTGCCGACAATTGCGAGGATGGGGATTGCAACGGCTACCGGGCCCAGGAACCCCTTGTCGGCCAGCACATTCACCACAATCAGCACGGCAAAGACCGGGATGGTGAGAATGGGGGCGCTGCAGCCGAACATGGCCAGCATGGCGCCGAACATACCGGGAAGAATATAATTGCTCAGGGCGTTGCTGACGGCCTCCGGCATCGCGTTGAGGATCAGGGTGCCGAAGATGGCCGTCAGGGTCAGGACCACCAGATTGGTTACGATGGAGCCGCAGATGGCGGCCACGGATACAACCTCAGCCTCCTGCGTACCGTCCTCCAGGCCGAGGGAGGTCTTGGCCGTAACGGAGGCGGGGATACGCTGCTGCGCCACGCTGCCGGCCAGCCAGGAGAGGTAGGTGCCGGCGTTGCCGAGGGCGGGATAGTATGCCAGGGGCTCCACAATCCAGTTGACGCCGAAATAGACCACGCCCAGCAGCAGCGCGCCGCGGAAAGCGGCCCAGCCCAGCCACGCGTCATACCGGATGATCAGATAGAGGCCGGGAACAAAGGTGGCCAGAATACAGAGGACGATGGTGAGCGTGCCGATTCGATTGACCGGCTTTTCCCAGCGTTCCTTTACGGTCTGCGCAGTTTTGGTTTTTTCCATGAGGGTTCCTCCTTAACAAGCTGCCATCGGGCTGGTCAGCCCAACGGCGCAGTCAGACCGCCGATGACGACGCCGACGACGATGGCGATGGTTAAACCGTATTTTTTGAGACCGGGCTTTTTGTCGCCCAAGACCTTGTACAGGACAAACATGGTGATGAATGCGCTGATCACGGAGGCATATTTGCTGAAACTGACAATCTTCAGCTCCTGCGCGGCCAGGTTGCTGAACAGGCCGATGGTTGTGGCGGAAGTCAGGATGCCGAACCAGACTTTGTCCCGCTCAATAAGCTTTGCACGGATTTTCCCCATGCTGGGCGTGGCAAGCAGGACCACCAGGAGCCAGCCGGTGCCGACGATCGCCATCATCAGCAGCACCAGGGCCACCGCGCCGAGATCCACGCCCGGGTCATTCAGCCCCGTGAAGCCCAGGCTCTGGGTTGTCGCCGCGGCAACGCCCAGTTCCGTAGGCGCAGCGCCGATGATGGAGAGCCGCATCCAGGTGATTGGAGAACCGATGACTGCCATCATGCTGATCATGGTGACGACGTTGGAGAGAGAAGGGCCCAATGCCGTGATCATGCCGATTTTAAAGCCGCTCTTCAGGTCTTTCTGCGGATAGTGAATGGCCTGTGCTTCTTTCCGGCACAGGCGCAGAAACAGCCCGGCCTGAAACAGGACCAGAGCCACCAGCAGTGCGGCGAAGATCCACATTGGCGCAGAGTTAATGATTTTCAACAATTCTTGATTCATTCTGTCTCCTCCTTTTGGTTGGGTGGACTGCCGCGCCGGCAGCTGGGTATAAAAAGACGGTGGAAGACTGCGAGGGCTGATTTGTAACGCATACTGCGCAAACGCCGTGATCCAGTCTTCCACCGGTTTTTATCTGTCGGGATCCATTATAGGGGGACGGTGTTGGAACGTCAATACG
>JAHZEF010000201.1:0-467 GCA_019422005.1 Clostridiales bacterium | reverse complement strand
CCTAAAACTGAAGTTCAAAAATAAGTAAATCATACAAAAAATATGAATGAAATGTGGTTTGTTTTAGATAAATATATAAATTTTGACGAATGTCAAAATTAAAACGGAAGTATAAAAAGCAGACCCCCTTCGGAGGTCTGCTGAGGCGGCCTGCGTGTCATGCAGGAAAATTCCGCGTCGGTACCGACGGCAGGCGGGGAGGCAGGCCCGGCTTGAGAAGGCCTGCGGAACGCTGTCCGGAGCCTCCGGCGGGGCCAATGCCTGCCGGCCGGAGCGTGTGCGGAGGTACGGCGCCTGCCGGATGTTCAAAATCCGGCAGGGGCGCCGGGGGCAGGGCCCGGCCGGAAAAACAGCCGGCTGACGGCGGAATCAGGAGGCTTCATATACGAATGCGTTGGGAAGCGGGCGGCCCTCCGGGCAGGCGGTGTTGGAACAGCGGGTGATATATTCGCCGTCATACCACATGA
>JAHZEF010000200.1 GCA_019422005.1 Clostridiales bacterium | reverse complement strand
GTTGGAGTTTTCGGCGCGGAAGGTCGGGCCGAAGGTATAGATGTTGCGGAAGGCCATGGCGAAGGTTTCGCCGTTGAGCTGGCCGGAGACGGTCAGGTTGGTGGGTTTGCCGAAAAAGTCCTGCCTGAAATCCACTTTGCCGTCTTCGGTTAACGGGGGCTGATCCAGAGGCAGCGTCGTCACCTGGAACATCTCGCCGGCACCCTCGCAGTCGGAACCGGTGATCAGCGGCGTGTGGACATAGACAAAATCCCTCTCCTGGAAAAACTTGTGAATGGCGTAGGCTACCAGGGAGCGGACGCGGAATACCGCCTGAAAGGTGTTGGTGCGGGGGCGCAGATGGGTGATGGTACGCAGATACTCCAGCGTGTGCCGCTTCTTCTGCAGCGGATAATCCGGCGTGGACGCGCCTTCCACAACGACTTCTTCTGCCTGAAGCTCAAAAGGCTGCTTGGCGTCCGGCGTCAGCGTCACTACGCCGCGAACCACCAGCGCCGCGCCTACGTTGGTTTTGGAAATATCCGAAAAATTGGCCATTTTGTCGTGATAAACCACCTGCAGCGGCTGAAAATAGGTGCCGTCGCTGAGGACGATAAAGCCGAATGCCTTTGATGCGCGGATGCTGCGGACCCAGCCGCCGACGCTGACCGTCTGCCCTGCGTATGCGGCGGTATCACGAAACAGTTCTCTGACACTGATTAGTTGTTCCATTTGTCTTACCTGTACTTTCCAATAGAATCATGATTGCGTGCGCGGGCTCAGAGCAGCGTGATGCCGGCTTCCCGGCAGACGCGCTGCGTGTCGGAATCCCACAGGCTGCACTGCACCTCGCCGATGTGGCAGGCGCCGATGAGCTGCATGCAGAGCCGGGACTGGCCAATGCCGCCCCCCATGGTCTGGGGCAATTCCCCGGCCAGCAGCATCTTGTGGAAGGGAAGCTGCCGGCGGTCATCGCAGCCGGCCAGCGTCAGCTGACGGTCCAGGGCTGCAGCGTCCACGCGGATTCCCATGGAGGAGACCTCCAGAGAACGCCCCAGCACGCTGTTCCAGAGCAGCAGGTCTCCGTTGAGCTGCCAGTCGTCGTAGTCCGGGGCGCGGCCGTCATGAGGCTTGCCGGAACGAAGCTTTCCGCCGATCTGCATCAGGAAGGTGGTGGGATGCTCGGCGGTGAATGCGCTCTCGCGCTGGGAACCGGTCAGGTCCGGATACCGGTCCTCCAGCTCCTGCGAGGTGACGAATGTGACGTCCCGGCAGATGTTGGGATGCAGGCCGGGAAAAGCGATTTCCAGGGCCTCCGCTGTATCGGCGATGGCGCCGGCAATGGCGCGGACCGTAGCCTGAAGGAACGCCGTATTCCGGTCTTCCGGGGAAATGATTTTTTCCCAGTCCCACTGATCCACATAAACGGAATGGAGGTTATCCACCTCTTCGTCCCGGCGGATGGCGTTCATATCGGTGTATAATCCCTTGCCGGCCCGGAAGCCGTAGCGCTGCAGGGCCAGCCGCTTCCATTTGGCCAGGGAATGCACCACCTGGCCGTTGGCGCCCACATCGGGAATATCAAAGGTAACGGGACGCTCAAAGCCGTTGAGATTGTCGTTGAGTCCGGAATTTTCATCCACAAACAGCGGCGCGGAGACGCGGCGCAGATTCAGGGCCCGGCACAGGTTGAGCTGGAAGTTGCTCTTGATGAACTCAATGGCCCGCTGCATTTCATAGCCGGTCAGCGGCGGGCGATACCCCTGCGGAATGTTCACTTTACTCATATTCTAACCCCTTTGCACTGGATTGGCAGCGGCGGATGCCGTTTGGAAAGAAAGATCCAATATTCTCCTTAGTATACGACATTTCCGGTCATAATACAAGAGAGAACACAGCCGGACTGTGAAAAACGTATTGCCAGGGCGGTTATTCGGCCTCCGGCGGCAGACGGAGCAGCTCCAGCAGGTAGGCCCGCGCATCCAGGATCTTTTCAAGATGGTAATTGGTGACGACATTGACTGTTTCGGAGCAGCAGCGCTCAGGAAGCCCGTCGGTCTGCAGGCCCAGGGAACGCAGGCGTTCCAGATTTTCCGGCTCCGGTGTGCCGATAACGTCCATGCAGCATAATGCGCTCAGCTCCTGCCAGATGCGCCAGGCGAGCTGGCACACGCCGGAAAGGAAAACGGCGTCCCGCGCATGGGCTTCCCGGGCGCGGAAATGCTGCCGGCGATAAATTTCCAGTTCCGCGTCCAGCGTCCGCAGTGCGGTCTCGAATTCCGTGAGATCCGGGTACAGATCCTGAAGCACACAGGCGTCCAGATAAGAGGGGACGCTGTCGGCCGCCTGCTCCAGCAGGGCGATTACGCGGCGGCGGTTATTATACGGCTTGACGAGCATGTTGACCGCCAGGCCTGCGGCCAGGCCGACCGAGGTGTCCAGAAGGCGGTAGGCCATGGCCAGCATGGGGCTTCCCGCCGTGCTGACGCAGACGGAAAGCACGATAATGGCGGAGAGCGAGACGGCATAATAGAGCTTGAACAGGCAGCAGACGGATATGGCTGCCAGTACGCCCAGCCCGGTAAGCAGCGGGGAGGGGGCGTCGCTGACCAGCAGCAGCAGGAAGCCGATTGCGCCGCCCAGGATGACGCCGACGAATTGTGTCCGGGCCTCCCGCAGCGCGTCTTGCAGGGTACGCGCCATGGCCACAATGGCGCCGAGGCCGGCAAAAATGGGGCTGTATGAATCCAATGCCCCTGCGATCAGGAGGGCAATGGTGACGGCCAATGCGGTTTTGAAGGTACGCAGGCCGATGTGCAGATGGAGTTTGGGGCGATGCTTCATAGACCTCATCTCCTGTGTTGTGCGGGGCTGTTCCTCTACCATTATACCATATCATACCACGGAAAAAAGGCAAGGGGATTTTGGGCGCAGAACGCTCCGGGGCAATCGGACGGCGCAATTAAATTTTTGTAACGAATCCTCCGCTCCTGTGTTATATTGACAGAGGATGGGGGAGATGCCGTTGGACATAGAGGCTTTTTACCGGGAACACTACCGGATGGTATTTGGCTACCTCCTGTCCCTGTGCGGAAACAGGACGGTGGCGGAAGACCTGGCGTCGGAAACATTCCTGCGGGCGCTGCAGAACATTGACCGGTATGACGGATGCTGCAGGCTGACCACATGGCTCTGCAGAATCGGCAGGAATCTGTATTTCAATGAATGCCGACGCAGCCGGCGCCATGTTCCGCTGGGAGAGGCCGAAACGGCCGGATCGCCCCAGCCGGAAGAACTCTGGATGGAGCGGGAAGAGGCGGCCGGGCTGCTGCGGGCGGCCGAATCGCTGCCGCCGCTGCAGCGGCAGGTGTTCCGGATGCGTGTTTCAGGGCTGCGTTTCCGGGAGATCGGAAATGCGCTGGGACGGAGCGAGAGCTGGGCGCGGGTCACATTTTTCCGCGCCAAAAGCCGTGTACTGGAGGAATGGGAGGGGACGCACAGTGGAGTGTGAAATCATTCGGGACCTATTGCCGTTGTATGCCGACAGGGTGGCCGGGGAGGCCAGCAGGGAGCTGGTGCGCCGCCATCTGGAGTCATGCCCGGCCTGCAGGGCGGAATTGGAACGGATGCAGACGGAGCTGGAGGGAACGGCGGCGGCGGACGCAGACTGCGCCGCCGCCCTGCGCCGCCGGAAGCGGCGGATGACCCGCCGGACGGCCGCTGCCGCCGCCGCCGCGCTCCTGGCCGGTGTGGCTTTGTGCCTGGGGATCCTCTGGAAGCTGGGCGTTTTTTATATTGTGGACCGCCAGACGTCGCCCAACGGCGCCATTACCACCACCGTGTACAGCCGGGATGTGACCGGGTTTTTCCCCACGGG
>JAHZEF010000020.1 GCA_019422005.1 Clostridiales bacterium | reverse complement strand
CGGTGGGCGGCGTCCTGTTTGCCACGCTCATCACCCTGTTCTCCAAGAACAAAATCAATCCCATGATCGGCGCGGCCGGCATCTCCTCTTTTCCCATGTCGGCCCGTGTCGTCAACAAGCTGGGATTGGAGGAAGACAATCAAAATTTCCTGCTCATGCACGCCGTCGGCGCCACTGTCTCCGGGCAAATCGCTTCCGTCATCGCCGGCGGCCTGATTCTGAATTTCCTGGGGTGATGATATGGAACTGAATATTGAATTGTTTATGGAAACGCTGCCCATCATGGGCAAGGGCATGCTGGGGATTTTCGCCGTGACGGCGGTGCTGATCCTGGGGACGCATCTGATGAACCGCCTGACCTCCGGCCGCCGGGACCAGGACTCCGACTAGGTTCCAAAGGCTGCGCTGCCTTCACTGCCGGCAGCCCTGCAGCCCGGCCGGAGCCCGCAGCGCCCGCGCCGCCAAATAACGCCGGGAAGGCCTTTTCCGGCGCGCACACCCCCCGCCGCCCGCCGCGGCGGGGGTTGCCCGTCCCGGGCGGGCATTTCACCGGTCAGAGCACCGTTTCAGCTTCTCCTGCAGGGCCTGCATCCGGAAAAACAGCAGCAGCATCAGCAGCAGGTATGCCACAGCCGGCAGAACCATGGCCTTCTGCCGGACAACCGCGGCAGCCGCAAGCACCGCGCCGATCGCCAGCAGCCCCATTCGCAGCCAGAAGAGCAGGCTGATGGTTTCCGTCAGCCGCCATTCTGCCTGCGTATACGGAACCGGAAGCCGGTACGCCTCCTCCGGCAGCCCTTCCGCCGCAGCTTTCCGGTAATATGCCCAGCCGGCCGCCGTCACATTGACCAGTTCCCAGCCTTCCTCCGCATAGCGTTCCTCCCGCCGCTGCCGCTCTTCCTCCCCCAGAAGCTCCGGGCAATAATCCAGGCCATACCGCCAGACCGTCTCCGAATCCTGTTCGAAAACATCCCGCAGGCATCCCGCCCGGACCAGGCTCCAGCCTTCGTCGGACCGCCGGTTCAGATCCTGCTCATTCTTTCTGCGCGACCGCGCGGTATAGCACCGCAGCACTGCCTTCTGCATGGTTGCCACCTCTCTCTCGATCTTGATTATATCACAGCAGCCCCGGTTTCGGAACTGCAAGATAACCGGCCGATATGCCAATCTGCCAGCGGACGGAAAGCGCCGGACACAGAAGTGTCCGGCGCAGTTTCTATGTTTGGGTTTCGGGAGCTGGATCTCATGTAGGGGCGGCCGGAGCCGCCCGGTGTTTCAGCCGCAGCTATTGCAGCTGTTGCATCTGTTGCAGCAGCAGCTGCATCGGCTGCAGCAGCGGCTGCAGCAGCGGTTACAGCCGCAGCCGCTGGAAGAAGAGGTGCTGTTGGAGGTAGAGGTGCCTGCCACGGAGCTGCCGCACCCGCAGCTGGACGAAGTACTGTCGGCAACGGTACCGCAGCCGCATCCGCAGCCGCCGGTGATGCCGATTCCGCCCCAGACAAAGGGACAGCCAGAATTACAACACATAAAAGGAGTCCTCCCAAACATAGAAGTCGGAACCATTCGTTCCATGGCATTCTATGCTGTGGGAGGCCCTTTGGTGTCTGTTCCTGTCATTCCAGGCCGGCTGTCTCCGTGCCGTTCCACTCCCCGGGCTGCGGCAGAACCTGCTCCGTCTGCATCCGGAGCGGCTCGTCGGACAAATCCAGCGGCAGCCCGCAGCGCGGTGAATCCAGTTTTGGATCGTGCAGCTCGCAGGGCAGCTTATGCGGTTTTTTCTTCATGGCGTTCACACTCCCGGTATAGTGTAACGCCCGCTCAGAAAAAATATGTGCGTCCGGTACTGACAAATCGTGTCAGCCGTCACGGCGCTTCGCCAGTTCCGCCACCTCCTGAAAGCGTCCAGTGATCTCTCCATAGCGCGCCCTCTCGTGGGGAATGCAGCAGCCGGAGCAGTCTTTGAGGCCGCTGGCTGTATACCGGAAATGACCGCCGCAGCGCTCTCCCAGAGCGTACAGCGGGCAATAGCAGAAGATGCAGTTGAACGTCTCCGGATGCTCCGTCCGGTGACACGGAAAATACTCGCATTCGGTATTCTGGAAAAAGCTGAAATGTTTTCCCTGCCAATCCATACTCATAAATAACTCCTTCCGCCGCTTTTTCACGGCCTGTCATTGTACCCTCAGGCGCCGGCAAAGCGCAGCGTCCGGCGTCACATAAACCGTGCGGTACCGGTCGTAAACCACCATGCCGGGCTTTGCCCCGGCCGGCTTCCGGACATTGCGGACCGGCGTCACGTCCACCGGGACATTCTGCCCTTCCCGCGCCTGGGAGTGCCACGCGGCCAGCATGGCCGCTTCCGTAACAGTCTGGTCGCCCGGCGCCTGCCCGGCGCAGACAATCACCACATGGCTGCCGTGAATCTTCTGCACATGCAGCCACAGATCCCGCTTTTCCGCCGCCTTCAGGGTCAATTGATCGTTCTGCCGGTTGTTCCGGCCCACAAATATGGAATACCCCTCGCTGGACCGATACTCCAGAGGCCTGGACGGCTGCTGCTTCATCTGCTTTTTCCGGTCTGTCCCGCGCAGATAGCCGCCTTCCGTCAGTTCTGCGCGGATGTCGGCAACGTCCTTCTCCCCCTCCGCCCGGCTGAGTTCATCCAGAATGCTGTTGAAATAGTCCAGCTCCTGCTCCCCTTTGGCGATCAGCCCCGTCAGCATCTGCTCGGCATGCTTCGCCCTGGCATAGTCCTTATAAAATCGGGCCGCGTTCTGCTGCGGGGAAAGCTGCGGCGACAGCGGGATTTCGATCTCCCGCATCTCCGGATCATAAAAATCCACCGCGGTCAGCCGGCCCTGCCCCCGCTGAATCCGATGCAGATTCGCTGTGACGATATCGCCCAGACGGCGCAGCCGCTCCCGGCCATACGTGGCTTCCAGTTCCTTTTTCTGAATCTCCAGTTTCCGCGCAGTCCGGTCCCGCAGGTTCACAACGGTTTTCTGGATCGCCTGACTGCGCTGGCGCACCCGCTCCGCCCGGTCCCGGTCGGTGTAAAAGCGGTCCAGCAGCGCCGAGAAGGAGGGGAGCGTTTCCGTCCGGCAGAAACTGCCGTATTGCCCGATGGGACGGTAGGAAAAGTCCCCGGGCTTTCCGTCCCGAAGCAGCATGACCGGTTGGAACGGCCCCTCCTCCAGCCGGAGAAACTCCTCTGCCAGAAACGACGCCAGCCGCTGCCGGTCACAATCGGAAATCCGGCAGTCCGTCTCCCCGCAGAACCGAAATGCCAGTTCCCGGCAGATCAGGGGCGGCAGCGCTAGAAAGCGCTCCAGGAGCCACTGGTCCAGCAGCGCGGAACCTTCCTCCGCTTCCAGCATTGCCAGCAATTCCTTCTGCCCCGTCTGCACGGGATTCCGCCGGTTCTGGGCGGGCGGCTGCTGATAAAACAGCCCCGGCAGCACCTGCCGCCGCTCCGACATCTCAAAATCCACCCGCCGCAGGCAGTCCAGGATCCGGCCGTCCGGGCCGCAGAGGATCAAATTGGAATTGCGGCCCATAATTTCAATGATCAGATGCTTGCGCACCGGCTCCCCCATTTCATCGGTGCAGTCCAGGACAAAGTCCAGCATCCGCTCCAGGGGCGGCTGGCGGATCTCGGCAATCCGCCCTCCCACCAGATGCTTGCGCAGCAGCATGCAGAACATGGGCGGCTGCGCCGGGTTCTCCATGGGCGCCTGCGTGAAATGGGCCCGGGGGTGATTGGGGCTGGCGCACAGCAGAAGGCGGCTGACCCCATCGCGGCTGCGCAGCTGCAGATCCAGGGCGTCCCGCTCCGGCTGATGCACCCGGTCGATTCTGCAGCCCAAGGCTTCCGCCCGCAGTTCCCGGGCCAGAGCCGTCAAAAATACAGCGTCAAACGGCATGATTCTCCTCCATGGTCAGAACAAACAGTTCGTTAATCCGGTCCCGCCGCCCCAGCAGGTACAGCGCGCCGAACAGCGTCTCCAGCCCGGTTGCTTTGGCATACTGCTCATGGCTGGCGTGCCGCGGCAGGCCATGGCGTGCGTGCGCGTTGCGGCCGCGGCGAAAATAGGCCGCCTCTTCCTCCGTCAGCAGCGGCAGCAGCCGGTCGGCCCGTTCCGCCTGGGCCGGCGCGCTGACGCACTGAACCGTCGCCCGGTGCAGCCCGGACGGCGTCGCTTTCCCATGGGCGCACAGCCAGGTGCGGACCAGCAGTTCAAACACGCCGTCCCCCACATGCGCCAGCCCCAGTGCGCTGACGGCGTTGACCGACCGCGCATCCATCCGGATATGAAAATAATTTTCCAAGGGCAACCTCCCCAACCGTTCTGATCCTGTACAGTATACTACAAATCCTGAAAAAAAGAAAACCTTTCCCCGCACATCCGGCAGCCTCTCGTCCGATCGTTACAATTTGGATACAAAACCCTTGACAAATTAGTTACAAAATGTTACTATCATGTTACGTTCAAGGAAGGGATGACTGCTTTGACCCGTACCAGACACTCCAAAATGATCACCGCGGCAGCCTGCTGCCTTTTGATTCTGGCCACCCTCATCCTGCCTGTTTCGGCGGCAGAGGGCACCATCGACTGCACGTATCTGGAAATCACCGGCGACGGATTTGTCGCCGATACCATGAACGGCGTGGAAGCCCGTTACAACCTGTACGGCCCCACGCTCTACTGCGTGGAACTGATCACCCGGTATTACCAGGAGGTCTACGGGCTGGAGATCCGATGCGCCGATGGCGCGCCGACGGTACTCAACAACAGCGACCTCTACTTTGAGAAGACCTCCGATCCCCGGCCGGGCGACGTGATGTACGGCAGCGCCGCGGCCCGCGGCAAGGGCTACAACCACTGGGCGCTTGTCAAAAGCAACAACGGCAACAGCCTGACCCTGTTCGAACAGAACTGGCGCTGGAACGGGCAGGCCGGCGTCAACCGCGTCATCGAATATCCCACCGATTATTATGAGATCTACACGCTGAAATCCCGCTCCGGCGCGGAAATCCAGCCCGTAACCGGCTCTGTCGCCGTGGTCAGCTCCTGGGCCGAGTCCTACATCGACCGGGCCGCGGAGGCCGGGATCGCCGACCTGAGCACCGACTATCAGGCCAACGTTACCCGGGAGAGTTTCTGCCGGATGGCGCTGAACGTCCTTTCCAATTACGGCATCGAGCCGGCCAGCGCCGGTTCCGTATGCGCCACCGCCGCATCCCTCGGCCTGGTGACCAATCCGGACGGCGCGCAGGAACTGAGCCGCGAAGAGGCGGCAGTGATCACCGCCCGCCTGATCCGCATCATCGGACAGCTGCCGGAGGCGGATCCGGATGTGCTCGCATCCTATCGCGATGCCGGCAGCATCTCCTCCTGGGCCGCAGAGGCAGTCGCCCAGGTCACCGCATGCGGCCTGATGAGCGGTTCCTCCGGCAGCTTCCACCCGCAGGGCAAGCTGACCAACGAGCAGGCCGTCGCGCTGATGGTCCGCGTGGACGAGAACCCCTCCCCGGCTGTCACCTACCAGTCCAGGCCTGCATTCCTGTCCCGCAGGGCGGCGGCCGTCATGCCCGCCGCAGAGTGCGCGGCGGAGGGCGTCGTAGCGCTGAGCGCAGGCAGGATGATGCTTTCCCGTTTCGCCCAATATCTGGCGCAGTAAGCAGCCAGCGGCCGTCCCGGCGGAGTCGGGACGGCTTTTTCAGAAACTCCGCGGCGAAACACGCCGAATTCTGTCTGCAGAAAATGCAGCCGGCTTGCCGGCTGCATCCATTCCGCTAGGGTTCAAACAGCTGCCATCCGTTGACGGCGGCCCAGAGGCCCAGGCCGCCGATCAGCAGCCCGTGGGACAGCCCTCCGTCCGCCAGGGAAACCGCGGAAAACACCAGGCAGGCCATGCACCAGAATGCGCTGATCCGCCGCCGGCCCTTGTCAAAGCAGAAGCCGCCCAGATGGTAGACCGCGCACATGGCCGCTATGGCTGCAAACAGTTCGTAGCAGTAATCCAATACCGCCGGATCCACGCTCCAGCGCTTGAAGTCCACAATCAGCTTGATCACCAGATACAGGCACGGCGCAATGTGCAGCGCGGCAGACGGCACCACGCCGCGGAACCGCTGCACCGCCGTCGCAGCCATACACAGCGCCGACAGGATGCCGAAAAAGCTTACCGCCAACCCGGCGCCGCGGGGCGCGGCCGACAGGGCCAGCGCGTTTCCGGCCAGGAGCAGCACCGCCGCCGTCAGGGAAACGGCCATCTCCGGCTTCCCGGAGGAAAAGCTCTCCAGATATGTGCAGCGCGGCTCCAGGCGGCGGCATATTCCAATCAGGAACACTGTCAGCAGCGCGCAGGCAATTCCCAGAACCCACGTGCTGGCCTGCCCGGAAACCATCAGCCCCGCCTCATCGTATGCGCTTCCCAGCTGCCACCGCCGCAGGAGGAACCCTGCCGCCGCGCCGGCGGCCGTGATCAGAAAAGCCGGTATTCGATTGGTCTTTGCTCTCATGCTTCGCCTCCCATATGCATCCGGGCGTCCTGCGGCACGCCGGTTTTCAGCGGCCGTATGCCCGGGAAAACGCCTGCGGTTCATAATCCGCGGTTATTATACCATACGCCGCCGCCATTTGAAACTGCTGTTTCCAGGTTTTTTTCCAGACTGCCGCTGGACGCGGCTGTTTAAATATGATATGCTTCTTTTGTTGACATAATTCCACACGCATCGACCGACTGACACAGGAAGGATTCGCCATGAAACAACTCCGAACACTCGTGCTGACCCTGCTTCTTCTCACTGCGCTGGCCATAACAGGCCATGTAGCCTCCGCGTCGCTGAATGTCAAGGATCCCGCCGGCCAGTACCATGCCCGGACCGTGCGGACCGTTTCCCTGGTTCTGGACGGCCAGGCCCTGGAGGCGGATATTCCGGCCTTTATCCTGGACAACCGCACCCTGGTTCCGGTCCGGATTGTTTCCGAGTATCTCGGCGCGTCAGTCACCTGGAAGCAGGAGACCCAGCAGGTTCAGATTGAAAACGGCCAGACCTCCATCACCCTCGCCATCGGCTCCGCCGAGGCCATGGTAAACGGTCATGCCGTGCAGCTCTACGACGGCGTCCCTGCCACCATGGCGGCCGTCGGCAGCCTGACGCGCACCATGGTGCCGCTCCGGTTCGTCTCGGAGCAGCTGGGCGCTGAGGTTACCTTCGACAACGAGGCCTCCGCCGTGTATATCTCCTCCGTGCAGGAACCGGTCTATGCGCTCTCCGCCCCGCAGCTGGAAAACGGGATCATCACCGTCTCCGCTTCCGTGGAGGCCGCGCCGAACATCTTTTCCCTGCCGGGCCGCGTGGTGGCGGATTTTCCCGGCGGCGTCCTGTCGGGCAGTTCCTTCGGCACCGTCCCGGTAAACGGCACGGCCGTCTCCGCCGTCCGGTACAACCAATACGACACGGGCTATGACGGATCCCGCGTCGCGCGGGTGGTTCTGGATCTGCAGGAAGGGTATACCGCGGAGGATCTGATCCTCGACTTTTCCGCCGGCGTTCTGACTGTGCTCCAGCCGGAAGCCGCCGAACTGCCGCCGGAGGAAGACACGCCGCCGGAGGAGGATCCGGACGCGCCCCTGGTGGTTCTGGACGCAGGCCACGGCGGCACCGACATCGGCGCGCCATACTTCGGCCGCTATGAGAAAGACCTGGTTCTTGCCATGACGCTGCAGACCGGCGCCCTTCTGGAAGCCGCCGGCTGCCGCGTGGAATACACCCGCAGCGACGACACGTACGTCTCTCTGGCGGCCCGCGCCGAACAGGCCAACACCCAGCAGGCGGATCTTTTCGTCAGCATCCATGCCAACGCCTTCCCGCAGAAGCCGGAGGTCAACGGGCTGGAGACCTACTACCTCGTCGGCGGCGACCGCGCCAAAGATCTGGCCGAGGCCATCCACGCCGCCGTGCTGTCCGCCTCCGGCGCCGGCGACCGCGGCACCCGCACCGCCAATTTTTACGTCCTCCGATACACCGACATGCCTGCCGTGCTGGTGGAAACGGGATATATGACCAACGAAGCCGAGTGCAATCTGCTGGCCTCCGAGGCGTATCAGCAGCTGATTGCCCAGGGGATTGCCGACGGAATCATTGCGTATCTGGACGCCGCTTCCGGATAGGCCCCCGGCAGCTGCCGGGGGAGCCGGCCGGTTTCGGCCGGCAAATCCGTACTTTACCGGGAAATCCGGGCTGAAATTTCATTTTTTTGCTTGCATTCCGAATAAGATGGTGCTATAATAAAGCAGAATTAGGATGTTGACTTGACTGAAGGCTGGGGATTCTCCCCAGTCTTTCTTGTTGGAAAGGCAGTTTTACTATGAAAATTACCGATCAGGTCCGGCAGTTTTCCGAGCCAGTTGTCCATCAGCAGGGCTGCACGCTCTGGGATGTGGAATACGTCCGCGAGGGCGGCGAATGGTTCCTGCGCCTCTATATTGATAAGGAGGGCGGCGTGGATATCAACGACTGCGAAGCCGTTTCCCGTGCCGTCGACCCGATTCTGGATGAACAGGATCCCATTCCCGACAGCTACCATTTTGAAGTCAGTTCCGCCGGACTGGAACGGGCGCTGAAGCGTCCCGAGCACTTCACGCTTTCCATGGGGAAGCCCGTGACGGTGCGCCTCTACCGCCCTCTGGACGGTTCCAAGGAGTTCATGGGCGTCCTGACCGGCTATGACGGCGGCCGCGTCTCCATTGACACAGCGTCCGGCCCCCGCACTTTTGAGAAAAACGAGGTCGCCCTTGTGCGCCTGTATGTGGAATTTTAACGGTACTGCAAGTACGAGGAGGAGCATGTAAACATGAACGCCGAAATATTTGAAGCCCTGGCGCAGCTGGAAAAAGAGCGCGGCATCCCCCAGGCCTATATGCTGGAAAAGATCACCCAGGCCCTGGTCGCCGCCTATAAAAAAGATAAGGACGGCTACACCGACAACGTATTTGTGGATCTGGGCGAAGGGTCCATGCGTATGTACGTGCAGAAAGAGGTCGTGGACGACGTCTTCACCCCGGCAACCGAAATCTCTCTGGACGCCGCACGCAGAATTGACAAGCACGCCCAACTGGGCGACCTGGTCAACGTGGACGTGGAAACCAAAAACTTCGGCCGGATTGCCGCGCAGACCGCCAAGCAGGTGATCATCCAGGGCATCCGGGAGGCGGAGCGCGGCATGATCTTCGACAGCTTCTCCTCCAAGGAGCATGAGATCCTCACGGGGACCGTCCTCCGCATCGAGCCCCAGTCCGGCGACATGATTATTCGAATCGGCTCCGGCAGCGACCGGACCGACGCGCTGCTGTCCGGCTCCGAGCAGGTCCGCGGCGAGCGGTTCTCCGAGGGGGACATGATCCGTGTCTACGTGGTGGAGGTGCGCCGTTCCAATCGCGGCCCGCAGGTCATTGTCTCCCGGACGCACCCGGGACTGGTCAAGCGCCTGTTCGAGCTGGAGGTGCCCGAGATCGAATCCGGGCTGGTGGAAGTCAAGTCCATCGCCCGGGAAGCGGGATCCCGCACCAAGCTGGCCGTCTGCGCCACCGAGCCGAATATCGATCCGGTGGGCGCCTGCGTCGGCCCCCGCGGCGGCCGCGTCGGCGCAGTGGTCGACGAGCTGCGCGGTGAAAAGATGGACATTGTGGTCTGGTCGGAGGACCCGGCTCAGTTTGTCGCCTCGGCGCTCTCCCCGGCCGACGTCGTCTCGGTCACGCTTCTGCCCGGCCAGAAGGCCTGCCGGGTGATTGTTCCCGACGATCAGCTCTCCCTGGCCATCGGCAAGGAGGGGCAGAACGCCCGTCTGGCCGCCCGCCTGACCGGCTGCAAAATCGACATCAAGCCCGAGTCCCAGGCCGCTGAGCTGGAGCCTGCAGAGGAGCCCGCGGCCGATCCGGCGGAAGAAACCGGCCCCGATGAGGCCGCCGTCCCCGAGTCCGAAGAGGTCGAAGAGGCCGAAGCGTTCGAAGAGGCGGCGGAATAACGCGGCCCCCGCTGCGCCGTTCCCATTTCAAGCCCCGCCGTCTGATGCAAAGGAGGATCCGCTGTGCCGAAAAAAATTCCCATGCGCCAATGCGTTGGCTGCCGCGAAATGAAGCCGAAAAAGGAGCTCGTCCGGATTGTCAAGTCTCCGTCCGGTGAAATTTCCGTGGATTTCCGCGGCAAGGCGCCGGGACGCGGCGCCTATGTGTGCCCCAGCAGCGAATGCCTGAAGCGGGCAATCAAATCCAGGGCGCTGGAACGCGGCTTTGAAACCGCAATTCCACAGGAGGTCTACGACAGCCTTCTGGCCAGAATGGAGGCGGGCGACGATGGAACCTGACCGCGCGCTGCGCTTGCTGTCCCTGGCCAAAAAGGGCGGGAACATTCAGCTGGGCGAGGAAAACACCGGCGCGGCCTGCCGTTCCGGCCACGCCCGCCTGATCCTGGTGGCGTCCGACGCCGCCGACAACGCCTTTCACCGGGCCAAAACCTTTACCCTGGCCGGCAAAACGACCTTTATCCGCGTCCCCTATACCAAGGAGGAGCTGGGCCGTGCCTGCGGCCGCGCCGTCTGCGCCATGGCGGCTTTCACAGACGTGTCTCTGGCGCGCGCCTTTGTCCAGGCCCTGAACCAGCCGGAAAAATACGAGGCGCTGCTGGCGGATCTGGACCAGCGTGTCCTGCGGGTGAAGCAGCGCCGCCAGGAAGAAAAGGCGCACCGCAACAACCTGAAACACGGAAAAAAGTAACTCGGAGGTGGCTATATGAGTTTTATCAAATATCGAATCCACGAAGTCGCCAAGGACTTCGGCATGCCCACCAAAGCCATGATGGAGCTGTTTGAAAAGTATTTTGGCAAGCCCAAGAACCACATGCAGGTTCTGGAGGAGCACCAGCTGAATCTGCTGTTCGACGTCATTACGCAGCAGCATCCGATCGACTCGCTGGAGACAGTCTTCGCCGCGGCGCCTGCCCCGAAGGCGCCTGAGCCTGCGCCCGCTGCACAGCCGCAGAAGGCGCAGCGCCCACAGCAGCCGTCCGCTCAGCAGGCGCGTCCGCAGCAGTCCGCCCAGCCGCCGCGCCCGCAGGCGCAGCAGCCGAAGCAGGAGGAGCGCCGCCGTGAACGCCGCGTGGTTGATACCTCTGCCGTCACCGTCAACGCCGAGCGCTTCGACGACCGGGTCGAATCCCTGGTATCCGAGCGCCTGCAGAACGCCAAGGGCGGAAAGCAGCGCATCGGCAACAAGCAGAGCGGCAATAATAAGAAGCGCGGCAACTTCGGCAACAAGCGCCGCAATGAGGAGCAGGAAAAAATGCGCCGCCTCCAGCTGGAAATTGCCAAGAAGGCGCCGCTGGTGGTCAAGATTCCCGACGAGATCACCGTCGGCGAGCTGGCCAGCCGCATGAAGAAAACGGCCGCCGAGGTCATCAAACAGCTGATCAAACTCGGCGTCATGGCCGCGGTCAACCAAACCGTCGATTACGATACCGCCGCCCTGGTGGCCATGGAGCTGGGCTGCAAGGTGGAAAAAGAGGTGGTCGTCACCATCGAGGAGCGTCTCATCGACGATCACGAGGACACCGCAGAGGAACTGCAGCCCCGCAGCCCGGTGGTTGTGGTCATGGGGCACGTGGATCACGGCAAAACCAGCCTGCTGGACGCCATCCGCAAAACCAACGTGGTCTCCGGCGAAGCCGGCGGCATCACCCAGCACATCGGCGCTTATCAGGTGGAAATCAACGGGCAGCCCATCACGTTCCTGGATACCCCGGGCCATGCCGCTTTCACCTCCATGCGCGCCCGCGGCGCCATGTGCACCGATATCGCCATTCTGGTGGTGGCTGCCGACGACGGCATCATGCCGCAGACCGTCGAGGCGATCAACCACGCCAAGGCCGCAAACATCCCCATCATCGTAGCCATCAACAAGATGGATAAGCCGGAGGCCAACCCCGACCGCATCAAGCAGCAGATCACCGAGCACGAGCTGGTACCGGAGGAATGGGGCGGCGACACCATCATGGTTCCCATTTCCGCCAAGAAGGGCGACGGAATCGACAACCTGCTGGAAATGGTGCTCCTGACCGCTGAAATGCAGGAGCTGAAAGCCAATCCCGACCGCCGGGCCCGCGGCACCGTCATTGAAGCCCGCCTGGATAAGGCGCGCGGCCCCATTGCCACGCTGCTGGTGCAGAACGGCACGCTGCGGCAGGGCGACGTCATCATCGCCGGCACGGCGGTGGGCCGCGTCCGCGTCATGACCAACGACAAGGGCAAGGTGGTCAGGGAGGCCGGCCCGTCGGTTCCGGTGGAAATCACCGGCCTGGGCGACGTCCCCGGCGCAGGCGACATCTTCAACGCCGTGGAAGACGAGCGCATGGCCCGCCAGCTGGTGGAGCAGCGCAAGGCCGAGGAAAAGGCCAAGGCCGCCAAATCCATGACCAAGGTGACGCTGGACGATCTGTTCGCGCAGATCCAGGAAGGCAACATGAAGGAACTGAACATCATTGTCAAGGCCGACGTCCAGGGCTCCGCCGAAGCCGTTAAGGCCAGCCTCCTGAAAATTTCCAACGACGAAGTCCGCGTCAAGGTCATTCATGCGGGCGTCGGCGCCATCAACGAATCCGACGTGCTGCTGGCCTCCACCGCAAACGCCATCATTGTCGGCTTCAACGTCCGCCCCGAGGCCGCCGCTGCCGTGTCGGCGCAGCGCGCCAAGGTGGATATGCGCATGTACCGTGTCATCTATGATGCGATCAACGAGATCGAAGCCGCCATGAAGGGCATGCTGGATCCCAAATTCAGGGAGGCCGTTATCGGCCATGCGGAAGTCCGCCTGACGTATAAGGTCTCCTCCGTCGGCACCGTCGCCGGCTGCTACGTGAAGGACGGCAAGATCACCCGTGACGCCCAGGTGCGCGTTCTGCGCGACAATATCGTGATCCACGAAGGCGTTCTCGGTTCCCTGCAGCGCTTCAAGGATTCGGTCAAGGAAGTGGCCGCCAACTACGAATGCGGCATCTCCATCGAGAAGTTCAACGACATCAAGGAAGGCGACGTCTTCGAATGCTTCGTCATGGAGCAGATCAAAGAGTAAGCATGCGGGGAAACCTGGTTTCCCCGCATTTTGCGGCTGCGCGGTTTTCATCCGCCCGCACGCCGCTGCCTCACAGATCTGCACCGGGGACAGACGCCCTTCTTTCCCAAGGAGGTTTGCAAATGGCATCCAATCGAATCGGCAGAATCAACGAAGAGATTCAGCGCGAGCTCTCCGATCTGCTGCGCACCCTGAAAGACCCGCGGGTTCAGGCCATGATTTCCATCACCCATGTGGAGGCCACCGGCGACCTGCGTTACGCCAAAGTTTACGTCAGCGTGCTGGAAAAGGAAAAGACCAGGGACGTGCTGAAGGGGCTCCGGTCTGCCGGCGGTTATCTGCGCCGGGAAATCGGCAGCCGGCTGCAGCTGCGCTACACTCCGGAACTGGTCTTCGAGCAGGACGACTCCATTGAACACGGCGCGCACATCTTCGATCTGATCAGCAGGCTTCACGAACAGGAGGGCGGCAGCCATGACGAAAGCTGAAGCCGCCGCCTGGCTGCGCTCCCGCGATCACTTCCGGATCCTGACCCACCGCAACCCGGACGGCGATACCATCGGATGCGCCAGCGCCCTGTGCCGCGGTTTGCGGGCGCTGGGCAAAACGGCCCATATTCTGGAAAACCCGCAGTTTACCGCCCGGTACGGCCGCTGGCTCCGCGGTCTGACCGCCGCGGACGTCGGCCCGGAGCATACCGTCATCTCTGTGGATATGGCCTCGGAGGCACTGCTGCCGGACAACGCGGCCGATCAGGCCGGGAACATCCGGTTTGCCGTGGATCACCACGGCTCCAACACCGGTTTTGCCGAATGCAGCTACGTAGTCCCCGATGCCGCCGCCTGCGGCGAGCTGGTCTATGCGCTGCTGCAGGAACTGGGCGCAGCCATCACACCGGACATCGCAGAAGCCGTTTATCTGGCCGTATCCACCGACACCGGCTGCTTTCAATACGCCAATACCACATCCAACACGCTGCGGGTCGCGGCGGATATGCGGGACGCCGGCTGTGATGCATATGCGGTCAACAAGCTCTTTTTCGGCACGAAATCCGTCCCGCGCCTGCAGTTGGAGGCCCGGCTGACGGAATCCATGGAGCTCCTGGGCCGCGGCCGGATCGCAGTCTGCCGGATCCCCGCCTGCTGGCTGGCAGAGCTGGGCCTTACCGAAGACGATATCGATTCCATCGCAGGCTTTCCCCGCGCTGTGGAGGGCGTGGAAATCGGCGTCATGATCCGGGAATTGCCCGACGGGCGTTCCAAGATCTCCATGCGGACCGGAGCGCAGGCCGACGCCTCGGCCATCTGCGCGCATTTGGGAGGCGGAGGCCATCGCGGCGCCGCCGGCGCCACGGTGGCCCTGGGCCTCGTCGCCGCCAAGGCGGCCGTCCTGGCTGCGCTGCGCGCGGAAGGCGCGGAGGTCTGATATGGCCTGCGGCATTGTAATTGTGGACAAGCCCGCCGGCTGGACGTCGCAGGATGTGGCGGCGAAGCTGCGCGGCGTATTCCATGAACGCCGTGTGGGGCACGGGGGTACGCTGGATCCCATGGCCACCGGCGTGCTTCCCATCTTTGTAGGCCGGGCCACCCGCGCCGTGGAGTTTTTCGAATCGGCAGAAAAGGAATATCTTGCCGGCCTCCGCCTGGGGCTCTCCACCAATACCCAGGATATCACCGGCGAGCCTCTCTCCTCCCGGGCCGTGCAGGTCGCGCGTCCGCAGCTGGAGGCCGTCCTGTCCCGCTTCACCGGGCCGCTGCAGCAGACCCCGCCCATGTACTCTGCAGTCAAAATCGGCGGGCAGAAGCTCTATGAGCTGGCAAGAAAGGGAAAGGAAGTCCAGCGGCCGTCCCGCAGCATCGTCATTCATGAACTGGAGCTGCTGGACGGGGGCGGCTGCGACTGGCTGCTGCGGGTCCGCTGCTCCAAGGGAACGTATATCCGCACGCTCTGCCACGACATCGGCCAGGCCCTGGGCTGCGGCGGCTGCATGTCCAGCCTGCGCCGCACCATGGCGGGATGTTTTTCCCTGCGCGACAGCGTCCCTCTGGACGTCCTGGCCGCGGCGGACAATCCCGCCGGCTTTCTGCTGGCGGTCGACGCGCTGTTTGCCGGGCTGCCCGCATGTACGCAGACGCCGGCGCAGCTGAAGCCGTGCCGGAACGGCGCGCCCATACCGCGCCGGGATCTGACGGCGGGGCGCTATCGTGTTTACGGCCCGGATGGTGAGTTTCTGATGATCGGCCGTTGGGAACGCGGCCGCCTCATCACAGAGAAAAGCTTTTTCGAGGTGTCATGAAATTGGAACGCAAACGGGTGATTGCCCTTGGTTTCTTCGACGGCGTCCATCTGGGGCACGCCGCCCTCCTGAAAACAGCGCGCCGGGCGGCCGACCAACTGGGGTGTTCCGCCGCAGTCCTGACCTTCGACCGGCATCCCGCCTCGCTGATCAGCGGCACTGCAATCCCGCTGATCAATACGCCCGCCGACCGGACAGATCTGATCCGGCGGCTCTACGGAATCGACGAGGTATTGTTCTGCCACTTCGACCGGTCCATGATGGAGATGCCATGGAAGGAATACGTGGGAGACTATCTCCGCCGCAGGCAGCACGCCGTCCATGTCGTCTGCGGGCATGATCACCGGTTCGGCTGGCGCGGCGAAGGCACTCCCACCCGGCTGCAGCAGGCGTGCGCCCAGTTCGGCATGGGCTGCGATGTGGTGCAGAAAGTCGCAATCCGCGGCACCACTGTCTCCTCCACCCGGATCCGCATGCTGCTGGAGGCCGGGCAGCTGGAGGAGGCCAACGAATTCCTCGGCCATCCCCACTGCCTGACAGGCACTGTCGTCCACGGGCGGCAGCTGGGCCGCACCCTGGGGACGCCGACAGCCAATGTGCTGCTGCCGGAAGGCGTCCTTTCTCCTGCCTTCGGCGTCTATGCCACATCCGTCGCGGTGGGGGGCAGGCGATACGCCGCCGTCACCAATGTCGGCGTCCGGCCCACAGTCAACGGCGGCGATCAGATCACCGTGGAACCGTGGATCCTGGATTTTGACGGCAATCTGTACGGAAAAAGCATCCGGATTGAATTTCATCAGTTCCTCCGCCCGGAGCGGCGGTTTGGCTCTCTGGAAGAACTGCAGGCTGCCATTTTGCGGAACGCAGAGGAAACCAGGGCATTTTTTGAGTCCGTCCATCACAGCGGCTGAATATCCGGCCGGGCCCCCGGGCGGCGGAGAACCGGCAGATGGTTCTCCGCCGCCCGGCTTGCTTACCCCGCACCGCCCGGCGCCGCCGCATCTCCCCGCGCTGTAAAATTTTTTCAACCCCCTTTGCTTTTCCCCTCTGCCGTGCTATACTGGTTCATACAGTCAGGCAGCAGCCTGAAGTACAACAAGAGGAGGAATTCATCCCATGAAACGCTTTGTCAAAACACTGGCGCTGATCGCCGTGCTGGCAGCGGTTCTGACGGTCTCCGTCTTTGCCGCCGACTTTGAGCACTGCGCCGACGCGCTGAAGGAGCTGGGGCTGTTCCAGGGCACCAGCCAGGGCTATGAGCTCGACCGCGCTCCCAACCGCGCCGAAGCAGGCGTCATGCTGGTCCGTCTGCTGGGGCAGGAAGCGGAAGCCCAGGCCATCGGGGAATATACCGCGCCCTTCACCGACGTCAAGGAATGGGCCAAGCCGTACGTCCAGTATCTCTACGACAACGGCCTGACCAAGGGCAAAACAGAAACCACCTTCGGCTACAGCGATCTGTGCACCGCACAGCAGTACGCCACCTTCCTGCTGCGCGCGCTGGGCTATTCTGACGCCGAAAACGGCGACTTCACCTATGCCGGCGCCCTGGACTTTGCCAGAGAGGCCGGCGTTGTGGACGCCGTCAACTGTGACGCCGCCAATTTCCTGCGCGACGACGTGGTCGCCATGAGCTACACGGCTCTGGCCGCCGCCCCCAAGTCCGGCGAAACAGATCTGCTGACCAAACTGGTCAAGGAGGGCGCCGTTCCGGATGCCAGGGGCTATGACGACCAGTTTGAAGCTTACCGGGATTACTGCAAGGCTGCAGCGGCCGCTGCAGACCAGCAGAAGGCTTCCATGGTCATGGACCTGGACGTGGCCGTTCAGCTGGCCGGCGCATCGTTCATGAAGGGCGACATGCAGATGGATGCGGCCATGGAGCTCAACGCAGAGCAGATGGATCAGTCCAAAATGGCCTACACCATGGATGTAAACATGGAAATTGATCCGGCCATGGCGGAAGCCTCCGGCCTGAGCGCAGAAGAAGCGAAAATCGCCATGCAGATGAACTGCTGCTACGCCGACGGCTATTTCTACATGGAAGCCGACGGCCAGAAGTTCAAAATGCCTCTGTCCTTTGAGGAGGCCCTGTCCCAGGCAGCGGTTGTTTCCGCCGCCGACACGGCAGAGCCCATCTCCATGCTGAAGAGCATCTCTGTCAGCAAATCCTCCGCTGGGGCGCAAACCTATCATATCACCTATGCGCCGGGCGCCATGAACAGCCTGATCCGCACGGTGATGAGCGCGGTCAGCACCGGCGCCGCCGTCGAAACCCCGGAGATCCGGATGGAGGAACTGTCCATGGACGTGACGGTGTCCAACGGCCGCGTCAGCGGCATGAAAATGACCATGGGCATGGAGATGGCCGCAGAGGGTCAGACCATGGCGATGGATCTTCTCGTCAACATTCATGATATGAAGACCGGCTCGGCAGTCACCGTTGCCCTGCCGGAGGACCTAGATACGTATCAGGAGCTGATCGGCGGCGCCGACGCGCCCGCCGCCGCATAGGGAACGCACAGCCGTTCACCCGTCAGGCAGGCGGCGGCTGCCGCCTGCCTGCGCCGGGGCCGGGGAAAATTTTCCCGGTTCCGGCATATGCCCGTCCATTCGCACGTATATATTAGGCGAGGAGTTTTTCGGCTCCCCGCCTTTTGATTTGGGAAGGAGAATGGCGTATGGCTTACATGCAGGAGGAAAAGGCACTGGATCTGCCCCACCGCCTGGTGCTGGAGGGCCGCAGCAAGCTGGCCGTGAACGGAATTACGGAAATCGAAAGCTTCGACGAGAACACCATCGTCCTCTATACCACCCGCGGCACACTGGTCATTCACGGCCGTCAGCTGCATCTTTCCATGCTCTCCGTGGACGGGGGCCAGGTCAGCGTTGACGGCACGGTGGATTCCATGGTCTATGAAGACGATCAGCGCACCGGCGGCAGTTTCCTGTCGCGCCTGTTCGGCTGATGGAGCAGCCGGTATCGCTGCACGCAGCCCAGTTTTTGCTGGCCGGGGGCCTCGGCGCCGCGCTGGGGCTCTTCTATGACCTTCTGCGGGCCGTTCGCCGCATACGCCCGCGCACCGTCAGGATTCTGGACGCGCTGTTCTGCGCAGCCCTGCTGCCGTCCCTGCTGCTGTTCGCCCTGTATCCGGGACGGGGGCAGTTCCGCCTGTTCTTTTATCCCGGTATTTTCCTGGGAGCGGCGATCTACTTTCTCACCCTCAGCCCGCTGGTGCTTCGGCTCCTTGCTGGGGTCTTCCGGATCCTCGGCAGTATTTTGCGGACCGTCTCCGCCCCCCTGCGAATTTTATACAAAAAAACAGCAAATATTGCAAAAAATATCTTTTCAACTGCGGCCAAATCGGTTAGAATAAGGATTGAGCAAAAACAATCTGCCCGCGCGCGCCGCAGTGTCACTGGAGGAACACAGGATGAAACTCAAGAAATCGTCGTTGCCGATCAAGCTGGTGGTCTTGATTCTGGTGGTGTATGCTACCGTTACCCTGGTCTCCCTGCAGTCCCAGATCTCGGCGAAGCGGGAAGAGGCGGAAGCGCTGTCAAAAAGCATCGCAAGCGCAGAGCAGGAAAATCAGCGTCTGCAGGAAGCCATTGACAACATGGATACCGACGAGGGCGTCGAGGAAATCGCACGTGCCAAGCTGGGGCTGGTATCTCCGGGGGAGATCATCTTCCAGGACGTTGGAAAATAGTCTGCCGCGTGTTTTTGTCCGGCCTGAGGCCATACCAATAAGGGGGACGTTTCACAGAATATGGATTTCACAGTAGGAACGATCGTTGACGGCAAAGTCAAAAGCATCACCAAATTCGGCGCTTTCATTTCGCTCCCGGGCAATCGTACCGGAATGGTACATATCTCCGAGATCGCCCATGCCTATGTCAGTGATATTCACGAACATCTGACCGAAGGGCAGGACGTGAAGGTGATGGTCATCTCGGCAGATCCGGCGGGAAAAATCAACCTCTCCATCAAGCGTACGCAGGAGCCGCCCAAACAGCCTGACCGCGGGCCGCGTCCGCAGCAGTCCGGCGGCCGAAGCCGTCCGCCCTTCGACCGCTCCAAGGGCCAGTCTGACCGTCCCCGTTCCGACTTCCGTTCTGCAGCTTCCAGAGAGCCCCAGTCTTTTGACGACATGCTCAAGCAGTTCATGCAGGACTCCGACAGCAAAATTTCGTCTCTCAAGCAGTACTCTGATCACAAGAGCAAAGGCAGGCGCCGCTGAGGCTTCTGTGCGCCCTTTTCGGCCTCTGTCGAAAGGGGCATTTTTGCGCGCCGCCGTCCGGCCGCCAGTTCCCGGCGCCGCTGCAGGCCGCGCCGGTTCCGGAGGAATTCTGATATGCACATTGTAATCACCGGCGGCAGCCGCGGCATCGGCGCGGCCGCCGTCCGGCAGTTCGCCGCCCGGGGGGACGCCGTCACCTTCCTGTACCGGGCGCACGAACAGGCCGCCGCTGCGACGGCCGCTGCGACCGGCGCGGCGGCCATCCGCGCAGACGTCTCCGACGGCGAAGCCGTAAAGGCCGCATTTTCACAGATTGGCCCGGTGGACGTGCTGGTCAACTGCGCCGGGATCGCCCATCAGGGCCTGATCTCACAGATCACGCCGGAGCATTGGGATCGGATGTTCGCGGTGAATGTCCGCGGCATCTATCACTGCGTCAACGCCGTGCTGCCGTCCATGCTGTCGCGGCAGGACGGCAGCATTGTCAATATTTCTTCCATCTGGGGCCAGGTCGGCGCTTCCTGCGAGGTCTGCTACTCCGCCACCAAGGGCGCGGTGATCGCCCTGACCAAAGCGCTGGCCAAGGAATTGGGGCCGTCGGGAATCCGGGTCAACTGCGTGGCGCCCGGCGTGATTGAAACGGACATGCTGCAGTCGATCCCCCGGGAGACCCTGGACAGCCTGGCCGGCGAGACGCCCCTCGGCCGCAACGGCACGCCGGAGGATGTGGCGCGCGCCGTCGTCTACCTGGCCGACGCCCCATTTGTGACCGGTCAGGTTTTGGGGGTCAGCGGCGGCTTTGTGATATAGCCTGCCGGCCCTGCCGGAATCATGTGCAGATTTTGTCGAACGGGAGGCCGATGAGATGAACGCGATTGTATACTGCTCGCAGACGGGCCATACCGCCCAGTACGCCAGGCTGCTGGCCCAGCGGCTGGAACTGCCGGCCTATCCGCTTCCGGCAGCGCTGGACGCCCTTCCCAGGGGGGCGGAAGTGATCTTCCTCAGCTGGCTCTGCGCAGGCATGCCCAAGGGCTGGAAGAAGGCGCACCGCGCCTTTCACATAGCCGCCATGGCCGTGGTGGGGCTTTCCACAGACGGCCGCCCGCAGCTGCCCGGCGTATTGCAGCGCTGCGGCCTCTCCCATACATTCCCCCTGTTTTATCTGCCCGGAGGGTATGAGAAAGCGCAGCTGCGCGGGGGATACCGGATCCTTATGAACGCCATGGAGAAGAAATGCATCCGGCAGCTGCTGGAAAAGCCCCGGCGCACCGACGGCGAGGAAGCGGTTCTGGAATTGTGGCAGCATGGCGGCAATCTGGTGGACGCAAAGCATCTGGCGGCACTGGCCGCGTGGTGCCGGCAGGCCAGGCACGCCGGCGCCTCGTCTGAAAGCCCGCTTCCTTCCAAATAGCCTCCGCGGTCGGAACGGTATAAAATTCGGCGTGTTCCCGGGTCAAGGCAAGACCGGGAACACGCCGCTTTTCAGTTGGACGCGGTGAGCTGATCACTCCCGATAGCCGCACTCTGCGGCAATCTCCAAAAGCGCCCCATGGCACGCAGGATTCGCCGCCGCCAGGGAACACTTCCGGTCGATCCGCAGAGGGCCTCCGGACAAGCTTGTGGCAATCCCGCCCGCCTCCTGCACAATCAGGCTGCCGGCCGCATAGTCCCAGGGGGACAGCAGGCACTCAAAATAACAGTCAACCCGGCCCGCCGCCACATAGCAGAGATCCAGCGACGCCGCCGCCATACGCCGTACATCCAGATTGCGGTCGAACAGGCGGCGCGCAATGGCAAAGGTCACATCGGCATACTGCCGATAATAGTGCGATACCCCCAGCACCGACACCCCGTCGTCCAGGCCCGCGCCGGAAACATGGATCGGGCGCCCGTTGCAGAAAGCGCCCCGGCCGCGTTCGGCCACAAACATCTCATCCAGGTACGGATCAAATACCACGCCCAGAAGCATCTCACCGCGCCGCGCCAGCCCGACGGAAATGCCGCTGTGGGGAAACCCCTTGATAAAATTGGTCGTGCCGTCGATGGGATCCACCACAAACAGGTATTCCTGATCCATGCGGAATCGCCGATCCGGCTCCTCTTCCCCCAGGAAGCCGGCTTCCGGCAGCAGCGCCAGCAGCCGCTTCTCCAGAAAGCGCTGAACCTGGGAGTCATACCTTGTCACAAGATCCTGATGCCCGCTTTTTTCCTGCACATCCTTATCCTGCGCAGCAGTCAGTATGATCCGGCCGGCCTCGCGGACCGCCCTGACAATTTCTTCACGCATGCCGGCTCCCTTTCCGGAACTCACCGATCCTCATAGGCCATCATTTTCTCCACGCGGCGGGCATGGCGTCCTCCTTCAAACGCGGTATCCAGCCAGACGTCGACGATCTCCAGAGCCAGCTTTTCGCCCACCACGCCGGCCCCCAGCGCCATCATATTGGTATCGTTATGCTGGCGCGTCAGCCGGGCGCTCATCAGGTCGGACAGCAGGGCGCAGCGGATTCCCCGGACCTTATTCGCCGTGATCGACACGCCGATCCCTGTGGTGCAGCAGACAATCCCGCGGTCGCATTCACCGGATGCAACCGCTTCGGCCGCCGGGCCGGCAAAGTCCGGATAATCACAGCTGTCAGCCGAATCCGTGCCAAAATCCCGATACGCCAGGCCGCGCGCAGCCAAGTGTTCCTCTATCGCTTTCTTCAGCGCCAGGGCGCCATGGTCACAGGCAATTGCAATCATCATCATTCCTCCGTTTTGATCAGTGTTTTCCGCCGGCGCAGCGCCGGCCTCAGTTGAAAATCCAGGACAGGATATAAAGCGCCAGCAGCAGCACCAGCAGGCAGCCGGCGCCCAATCCTGCCAGAATATACTTTTCCCGGCGGTACAGATCCGCCCAAACATAGCACAGGCACAGCACGCACGCCAGCGGCATGGCATACAGCCCGGACAGCACCCACATGGCGGCCAGCGCCAGGAACCAGACCGGCAGCATCAGCCCCCGATAATCCCGCCGCCGCAGCAGGCCCGCCGCCGCGGCAGCGGCGGCGCACAGGCCGCAGATCAGCAGCGGCCAGTCATAGGCGGCCGCCGGCAGCACATTCCACAGGCCCGCGTGAAAAAGGCCGGAAACAGCCGCTGCAGCCCGCTGCGCCAACGAGCGGTAAAACGCCCCGGATCCCAGCATCTGCGGAAACGGCAGGCCGGCGGCGACGGCGGCCGGAATATGCAGCAGCAGCGTGGTCACTGCCGCCGGCAGTACGGCCGTCAGCAGGCTCTTGAGAAACCAGCCCTCTCCCAGACGGACAAACCGGATCGTGCAGCCGGCCAGAAGCAGCAGCAGCACAGCTGCCGACGGAATCAGCAGCGCCGGCTGAAAGTAGCAGCCGATGGGAATCAGGACAGAGGTCAGCAGCAGCGGCAGGCACGATTCTCCGAACGTCTGCTGTTCACCTGCCGTCAGGAAGCGAAGCAGCCCCAGCAGGAGCAGCGTCGTCGCCAGCATGCTTACCGGTTCCGCCGTCAGATCCGCCGACAGGATCAGCACGCCCAGCATGGTTACCGAGGTGCTCCCGAACAGCCCCTTCAGCAGGCAGTAGGCGCCCGCCGCCGTCAAAGCAGGCAGCAGGCCATAGTAGATCCCCAGCTGCAGCAGCGCCTCCGGTACATCCAGCACATCCGGATAAACAGCCTGATAGCTGCTCCACGCCGCATATCCCCAGGCAGCCGCAGCCAGCAGGCAGCAGACCGGCAGCGGCACAGCGTCGGCCCGCTCCAGGCGGTACCAGCGTCCCGCCATCGCAAGCGGAGGCCTGTCATACAGTGCAATCCATTCCAGCGTCCCGGCCCGCGGCTTCAGCGCACGAAAGTAGGCCGCCCCGTACAGCGCCAGCAGCACTGCAATCCCCGCCGCCGCAGCGGCATAGTACCAATACGCTCCCAGCAAACGGATGGAGCTGTCCAGATCCGGCACGATGCCGCCCCCCTTTTTGTGACGTTCCGTCTGTATTGTACCAAAAAAATTCCGGAATGGCAATGCGGCTCCGAGAAAAACCGCCCGGCCGGCGGGCAGCCCGGCTTCCCGGAGGGTACAGCGCATATGGGGGCTCCCGGAATCCGGCGCCGCCTTCTGAAGGCCCGGATCCCTCGGACAGGCGAAAGCGCCCCGGCGGCAATTTGCCGCCGGGGCGCTTGGATCCGCGCATGATCAGGACTCCAGGCCGTCCTTCAGCTTCTCAAAAAAGCCCTTGCGCCTGGGCTGCGCTTCCTCGCCGGTCACGGATTCCAGCTTCCGCAGCAGCTCTTTCTGCTCTTTGCTGAGATTGGTCGGCGTTTCCACCACGACCGTGACGAACTGGTCGCCCCTGGTCTTGTAGCCCACATAGTAGATTCCCTTGCCCTTGAGCCGGAAGGTCGTACCGGTCTGCGTCCCCTCCGGCACGTGGTAGCGGACCTTCCCATCCAGGGTCGGCACCTCGATATCCGCCCCCAGCGCCGCCTGCGTAAAGGTAATCGGCATCTCGCACAGGACATTGGCCCCATCCCTCTGAAACAGCTTGTGCCGCCGGACAGAAACCGTCACCAGCAGGTCGCCGCGCGGCCCTCCGTTGGAGCCCACATTGCCCTCGCCGCGGACGCGGACGCTTTGGCCGTCGTCAATCCCTGCGGGGATCTGCACGGAAAGCTTTTTGTTCCGGCGGACCTTCCCCTTCCCCTTGCAGGTGGTGCAGGGCTTCTGAATGATCTTTCCCGCGCCGCCGCATTTGGGGCAGGCAGACTGCTGCGTGAAGGTCCCGAAGGCCGTCTGCCGTGTGGTGCGGACCGTACCGGTCCCACCGCAGGTGGAGCAGGTTTCCGGGCTGGCTCCGTCGGCGCAGCCGGTGCCGTGGCACTTGCCGCAGTCCTCCACCACGCCGATGGTGATCTCCTTCTCCGTACCGAACGCAGCCTCTTCAAAGGTGATTTCCAGCTGCGCCATAATATTCTGGCCCTTCTGCGGAGCGGTTCTGCGGCTGGACGAACCGCCGCCGAAGCCGCTGAAGCCGCCGAAAAAGTCGCCGAAGATATCTCCCAGATCCCCGAAGCCAAAGCCGCTGCCGCCGCCGAAGCCCGGATTGAAATTCGGATCCACGCCGGCAAAGCCGTACTGATCGTAACGCGCCTTTTTATCCGGGTCTGAAAGGACCTCATATGCCTCGTTGACCTCTTTGAACCGTTCTTCGGCCGCCTTGTCCCCCGGATTCTGATCCGGATGGTACTTCATGGCAAGCTTCCGGTAAGCCTTCTTCAGTTCTGCATCCGAGGCGCTTTTTTCCACGCCAAGGACTTCATAATAATCCCGTTTGTTCTCGTTCGCCATTGGATTCACCTCTTATCTGGTGATATGTTTACGGTTTACAGCCCCCGGGCGCTGCCCGGGGGCTGATGATTCGCCTGTAACTGCGCGCTTCCGTCCGCCGATCCGCATACGGCGGCCCTGTACTGCAGAACCGGGCAGGATCGGGTCCGGAACAGCGTTCTGCATCCGCGTGCGTTAATTGTCGTCCACAACCTCATAGTCGGCGTCGACCACGCCGTCATCGCCGCCCTGGCCCGGGTTGGGGCCGCCGGCCTGACCGGCCGCGCCTGCATCGCCCTGCGGCGCAGCGTTCTGGTAAATCTTCTCGCCAATGGCCGAAAGCGCCTTCTGCACCTCGTCCGTCGCCGCCTTGATGGCGGCAACATCGCTGCCCTTGACGGCCTCCTTCAGCTTTTCAACTGCAGCCTGAACCGGCGCCTTATCCGAATCGGACACCTTCCCGCCCACTTCATTGAGCGTCTTCTCCGTCTGATAAATCACCTGATCGGCCATATTGCGGGCGTCCACCTCGTCCTTACGGGCTTTATCCTCGGCCGCGTACTGCTCGGCCTCCTTCACCGCCTTGTCAATGTCCTCCTTGGACAGGTTGGAGGACGCGGTGATGGTGATCTTCTGCTCGGCGCCGGTACCCATATCCTTGGCGGTAACGTTGACGATGCCGTTGGCGTCGATGTCAAACGTGACCTCGATCTGCGGCACGCCGCGGGGCGCCGGGGCGATGCCCGTCAGCTGGAACTTGCCGAGGGTCTTGTTGTAAGCCGCCATCTCCCGCTCGCCCTGGAGCACATGCACCTCAACGGAGGTCTGGTTGTCAGCGGCGGTGGAGAAGATCTGGCTC
>JAHZEF010000002.1:40876-55996 GCA_019422005.1 Clostridiales bacterium | reverse complement strand
GATCAACGCCAGGCCCCGCAAAGTTCTGAACTTCCGTTCTGCTCAGAAATTATGGTCTTCGAGCTCAACTCCTGTTGCACTTAGTTTGACAATTCACTGTTTATTCCTCCGGCTGTTCGGGATCTTCCTCCCGGCGCCCTCCGGGAGAAAGCCGCGACGCGGCCAGGAACAGCAATCCGGCCGAAGCCAGAAGCGTCAGAGCCAGCCAATAAGGGAAATCCTCCAGAAGGCGGCTCAGAAGTGCTGTGGCAATGATCAGCATGGGGGCTGCGCCCCGCATCAAAAGCGCCAGTTTTTCTTTCACCGGCTTCCCTCCCCCCTTGCGGCCCCGTCTGCCGCAGACCGCTCCGCGTTCCGGCGCGCGCGCAGATCCTGAAAAAATGTATGCAGAATTTGGCTGCATTCTGTTTCCAGCAAACCGCGGGCGGCTTGCGGATGATGGTTGAAGGACATGCAGAACAGGTCGCACACGGAGCCGCAGGCTCCGGCTTTCGGATCGCCTGCGCCGTAGAAAACCCTGGGGATCCGGGCATTCAGGATTGCGCCGGCGCACATGGGGCACGGTTCCAGCGTAACGTACAGAGTACACTGCCACAGCCGCCAGCCTCCCAGGGTACGGCAGGCCTGATCGATGGCTTCCAATTCCGCATGGGCCAGGGCATGGCGGGCAGATTCCCGCCGGTTGCGGCCGCGGCCCACGATCACGCCGTCTTTGGCGATCACGCAGCCCACGGGGACTTCCCCTTCCGCCGCGGCCTCCCGGGCCAGCGCCAGCGCCTGACGCATCATGGAGAGGTCTTCCGGCGTACAGGCCGCCTCCTGCGGCCCCCGGATGGAGGACAGCAGCTGGGCCGTCCCCACGCCCAGCAGGCCTGCCAGGCTTGGCAGAAGATTCAGCGGCGGCTTCCTGCGGTTCTGTTCATACATCCCGACGGTGCTGGCGGAAATGCCCAGCCGCGCCGCCAGCTCCTTTTGGCTCAGTCCCCGCTTCCTGCGCAGGGCGGCAATCTGCTCTCCCAACATTCCGGCAGCGCCCCTTTCCTCCACAGGGTAACACGTTTTGTGTGGATTGTAAAGAAGCCTCCGGAACGGCATTTCACAGAAAATCGGCTAAAAATTACCATAACTTGTGGATAACTTCCCTATTGACACAAAATCCCGGATCAACAGGCCGGAATTTGCGCAAGATATTGTAGGTTATCCACATATCAACATTTTTATCCACAGCTGTTTTTCACCGGCCCGCCGGTGCGGCGCGGCAAAAGGCGCTAAGGGATGGGGCGGATCTGCCGCAGATGGTCCTGAATATGCTGAACCAGGCGGCGGAGGACGGCGGCTTCCTCGGAAGTGATGCCGCTGCCCAGCGCCTGAAAGTAGGCGCTTTGCGCCCGCTGCAGAATCCGGGCGGGCTGCACGGCGCTTTTTGTCAGGCGCAGGACCTGCATCCTGCGGTCTGCCGCGCTGGTCTCCGTTTCCAGCAGGCCGCGGCCGGCCAGCAGATCCACAGCTTTGGATACGTAAGTTTTGGAAAAACCGCGGAGCGCGACCACATCCCTGGCGGTGTGGAACTGCGGGTTGTTGGCCAGAAACAGCAGGATGTCGGCTTCCGGCTTGGTGAGGCCGATGCGGCGGGCGGCGGCGGAAAGATAGCTGTCGTAAGATTCCATAATCTGCTTCTGCAGCCGCAGAAACTGGGTAATCTGGTCAAATTGTATTTGGTCCATTTTGCCGCCTCCAAAAGGTTGACAGACAGATAGTTTTCGTGTAAACTATTTTAGCATGAAACAAGGAAGTATGTCAACTGGAAAGAGGCGGATTCCATGCAGCAGAAACAAACGGAAGCTTTGGGCAGGGAGCCGGTGGGCAAGCTGCTGCTGAAGCTGGCTGCGCCGGCCATTGCGGCGCAGATCATCAACCTTCTCTATAATTTGGTGGACCGGATGTATATCGGCCATATCCAGCCCACCGACACGGTGGGCCGTGTGGCGCTGACCGGCGTGGGCGTATGCCTGCCGCTGATCATGATCATCACGGCGTTTTCCTACCTGATCGGCATGGGGGCGGCGCCGCGGGCCTCCATCTTTCTGGGAAAGGGCGATCAGGAACAGGCGGAAAAAACGCTGGGCAATTCCGTAACGGCGCTGGTTGTGCTGTCGGTGATTCTGACGGCGGTGTTTTACTGCTTTGCCGAGCCCATGCTTCGGACCTTCGGGGCCAGCGACGGTACGGCCGGCACGGACAACACCCTGCTCTACGGCGTGCAGTATCTGAAAGTCTATGCGCTGGGCACGCTGTTTGTGCAGGTGACCTTGGGCCTTAACGCGTTTATCAGCGCGCAGGGCTTCACAACCACCAGCATGCTGACGGTGCTGATCGGCGCTGTGTGCAACATTATTCTCGATCCCATTTTTATCTTTGTCTTTGACATGGGCGTGGTGGGCGCCGCGCTGGCCACAATCCTTTCCCAGGCGGTCAGCATGGTCTGGATCCTGCTGTTCCTGACCGGCAGGAAAACAACGCTGCGGATCCGCCTGAAATATCTGCGGCCGGAAGCGCGGATCCTGCTGCCCAGCATGGCGCTGGGCCTGTCGCCGTTTATCATGATGGCCACGGAAAGCCTGATTGCCGTCTGCTTCAACACGTCTCTGCGGAAGTACGGCGGAGACCTGGCGGTGGGCGCCATGACGATTCTGACCAGTGTGATGCAGTTTTCCATGCTGCCGCTGCAGGGGCTGACCCAGGGGGCGCAGCCCATCCTCAGCTACAACTACGGCGCGCGGCAGCCGGAGCGGGTACGGACTGCGTTCCGCTATCAGCTGATCTGTGCCGTCACGTTTTCCACACTGCTGTGGGCGGCCGTACAGCTGTTCCCAACCATGTTTATCCATATCTTCAACGATGATCCGAATCTGGTGACGCTGGGGAAGCGGGCGCTGCGGATTTATATGGCGACATCCTGCCTGTTCGGCATTCAGCTGGCCTGCCAGCAGACCTTTGTGGCGCTGGGAAATGCGAAAAGCTCCCTGTTTCTGGCGCTGCTGCGGAAGGTTTTTCTGCTGATTCCATTGATTTATCTGCTGCCTGCCGTGCTGCCCGTGGAAAAAACCACGGCGGTATTTCTGGCGGAACCGGTGGCGGACACGCTGGCGGTTATCACGACTGCCACCATGTTCTTTTTCCAGTTCCGGCATGCCATGAAGCGGCTGGAGAGAACGGACGGCGCATTGGAAGCGTGACCGTCTGCCGCATCTACCTGTGCGGGGCAGACGCCGACACCCCCGGAGGCGCTGCCTCCGGGGGTGTGCAGTTTGCAGGAGCGTCCGCCGGCAGGCTCCGGTGATTGCGGCGGCCCAAATAAGGTGAAGCGGACGGGAGGTCGCCCGGGGAGAGCCGTACGGGGAATGCAGGGCCTGGCCGCAGCGGCTCTGGCCAATGCATGCGGGGCCGGCGAAGGGAGGCGGCGCGGCGGTTGGAAGTACAGCGGAGCGTGCCGGACGCCGGTGCCGCGCATGGACGGCTTTTTTATCCAAAGGGCGGCGGGACCGGATCCGGATGCTTCGGGAGAGCCGGCTGGAAGCGGCGCTCTGCGTTCTGCCGGTTCCGGCGCTGGCTCAGATTCCGGGTGCGCGATGAGGCTGCAGACAGCTGCTGAAACCTGCCGGGAGAAAGGGGTTTGCACCCTGTCCGCCTTCTGCTGCCGGTTTGCAAGGGCCGGCGTCCGCTGCCCTGCGGCAGCTGCAGATCCCCCCGGGAGGCGCCGCCTCCCGGGGGGATGGTTTTGGGATTATTCCAGAATCTCTGACCCATTGCCCGGATCTGTGGTGCCAGGGTCCGTGGTACCGGGATCGGTGGCGCCGGGATCCGTGGTACCGGGGTCGGTGGTTCCCGGATCAGTCGTTCCGGGGTCTGTGGTACCGGGGTCTGTCGGCGTTGTGGGAACGGCGGGGTCGGTGGGAGTTGCGGGATCTTCAGGAGTGGTCGGTACGGCAGGGTCTGCCGGCGTCTCCGGCTGCTTGCCGATGGTGGTGACGCGGTCGCGTTTCTGATAGGTGCTGTTGGGGAACTGTACTTTCTCCCATTCGCTGATGGGGTTCTTGTCCGCATCCAGATAGCGCTTGTAGGTGATCGTCTTATATCCGGTGTAGGGGGACTGGGTGACCTCTTTGTAGTCGGCCGGTTTGGTCTCGTCCACCTTCTCCACATCCTTCCAGCCTGCGGTGGAGATGACTTCGTACTTCAGTTCCACCGTGGTGTTGGTTTCCCTGGTGCCCACCAGAGCGATGTGGACGTACCCGTCAGACACGCTGGCGTCGACGCGGATGGGATAGCTGGTGGAATTCTCAAATTTAAAGTCCACATTGCTTCCCCAGTAGATGGTGGCGTCCATTCCCATGGGCACATAGTCCACGGTAAACATGTGTTCCAGGCGTTCCACAATATTCAGATCCGCCAGCAGGGCGCTGTAGTAAATGGTGGAGGCGACCTGGCAGACGCCGCCGCCCAGCTCCGGCTTGGAGTCTCCGGAGACGAATACGGTAGCGGCCTGATACCCCTTAGCGGCGGTGCGCTCTCCCACGATTTCGTTGAAGGAGAAGATATCGCCGGGATTGAGGATGGTGCCGTCGATGGCCTTGCAGGCCAGATCCAGGTTGTTGGTGCGGCTGGGGTTCCAGGTGTGCTTGCTGGAATTTCCGCCCAGCACGTCGTGGAACAGCTTTTCCTCCAGGCTGGCCTTGGTGACCTCGGGATCAATTTCCTGCAGGGTCAGGGTCAGGGTGCTGCCCTCGGCGGCCATGGCCTGCTGCTGCTTGGCGGCGGCAAGATCGAATCCGTAGCCCTCCACCTCTTCGACGATTTCCTTCTTCTCCGCGTCATAGTAGGCGTCGGCCATGTTGGTGCAGAGTTCGTCGTAGAGCGCGTCCAGATCCACAGGCGTGTAGACCGTCTCGTCATAGGAGGCGGACAGCGCTGAAAAATCGTTGTTCATAAAGGCGGTGATCACCGCCTCATAGAGCGCGTCGGCGTCCAGGCTGCGCTGGCTGGAACCCACCTGAATGGTGACCGACGACTTGTCCGCGGCCACTTCAAAGGTGGAATCCCTGCGGTCGGACTGGACTTCCGCAGCCACCTGATCAATGGCGGACCGGATATAGTCCTCGTCCAGCGTCAGACACTCTTCAATGTTGATGAAGTGCTCCTCTGCCGAAGCGGACAGCCGGAGGGAAAGGGTCTTGAAAATCCCCTGATCGCGCCCATACTGCCAGGCTTTCTCCACGGCGGCGGCGACGTCCAGGCTGACTTTGGTGTCCGCCGGCTCGAAGGACAGCGTGCGGTCCGGCAGCTTGACGGTCAGCGTCGAGGTGCCGTAAGTCTGATCCACCGCCTGCTGTACGGCGCCGGCGGCCTCTTCCCTGGACATGCCGCCGACGTTGACGCCGGCCACATAGACGTTGGGGAAAATATCGCCGGTTTTATGAATGGCGACGGCATAGCCGACAAAACCGATGACCAGGGCGGCCAGCACGGCCAGGACCACCAGGACGGTGGTTTTTGCGCCCCTGCCGCCGCGCTTTCCGGCATTCCCGGCGGCCTGCTTTTTCTGGGCCGCCGTGGGCTTGGGCTGTTTTGGTTTCTGCGTTCTAGGCTTTTCAAATTTTCCCATGGTATTCTCCTAAAATAAGACGCACATGGCGCGAAATGCGATAACACCGGGCCGGCGGAACCTGTCCCCCGGCGGTACTTCATTATATCGTACTTTTTACCCCATTAGCAAGGACATTTCTGTTACGTTTCCATTACAATTTTGTTCGAAAAGCAACAACGGTTACAGAGTCCGGAAGGAGGCGTATCGTGCGACAAATTCCTGCGCCGACTTCAGAGGATCCTCCTGCCCCCGGAGCTTCCAGCTCAGCCTGGGGATGGAGCCGGCGGAGAAATAGACCTTTCCCTGGAAGGCAGGCTCGGCGCAGACGCCGGAGACCGCCGCAAAATCCAGCGATTCCAGTGTGAACAGCAGCTGGCCGCTGCGCTGGGTGATCTCTATGATGCCCGCGGCAGCGGCCCGGGCCCGCAGCAGCGCCACGGCAATCAGGTTCATTACGCCCTTGGGCGGGTCGCCATAGCGGTCGACGATCTCGTCCAGCAGGTCGTCGGCGTCCTCCTCGGAACGGACGGCCGCCATGCGGCGGTAGAGGTCCATGCGCTGCTCTCCGGACGGTACGTACAGCTTGTCGATGTTTGCAGTGATGTTGAGATCGCAGGTGCATTCCGCCTCATGGGGACGCTCTTCGCCGCGCTCTTCCAGGACGGCCTCTTCCAGAAGCTTCAGGTACATGTCGTAGCCCACGCTCATCATGTGCCCCGACTGTTCCGCGCCCAGCAGGTCGCCGGCGCCCCGGATCTCCAGATCCCGCATGGCAATTTTAAAGCCGGAGCCGAATTCCGCGAAGTCCCGGATGGCGGAGAGCCGCTTTTCCGCCACTTCACTGAGGACTTTGCCTCTGCGGAAGGTCAGATAGCAGAAAGCGTGCCGGTTGGAGCGGCCCACGCGGCCGCGGAGCTGATGCAGCTGGGAGAGGCCGAAGCGGTCGGCGTCTTCAATAATCAGGGTGTTGACGTTGGAGATGTCAATGCCGGTTTCAATGATGGTGGTGCAGACAAGCACCTGGATTTCACCGTCGTCCATCCGCTGCATCACGTCGCCCAGCTGCTCCTCGTTCATCTTGCCGTGGGCTGTGGCAACCTCGGCGTCCGGAAAGCGGGCTTTGATGCGCGCGGCGCAGCGGTCAATGGTTTCCACCCGGTTGTGGAGATAGTAGACCTGTCCGCCGCGCTCCAGCTCGCGGCGGATGGCGTCGTCCAGAACCGCGTCGCTGTGCTCCAGCACAAAGGTCTGGACGGGATACCGGTCATGAGGCGGCTCCTCAATGGTGGACATGTCGCGGATGCCGGACAGCGCCATATTCAGCGTTCTGGGGATCGGGGTTGCCGAGAGCGTCAGGACGTCCACGCCCACGGAGAGTTCCTTGAGCCGCTCCTTGTGGGTGACGCCGAAGCGCTGCTCCTCATCCACGATCAGAAGCCCCAGATCCTTGAAGCGGACGTCTTTCTGCAGCAGCTTGTGCGTGCCGATGATCAGGTCCAGCCGGCCCTCGCTGAGATTCTGCAGCGTGGCCTTCTGCTGCGCCGGCGTCCGGAACCGGGAAAGCACGTCGATGTTCACCGGGAAGCCGGAAAACCGCTTCATGGCCGTCACATAGTGCTGCTGCGCCAGGACGGTGGTGGGGACCAGGATGGCGACCTGCTTGCCGTCAAGCATGCACTTCATGGCGGCCCGGAGGGCCACTTCGGTCTTGCCGAAGCCCACGTCGCCGCAAAGCAGCCGGTCCATGGGCTGCGGGCTTTCCATGTCGCCCTTGATTTCCGCGGCGCAGCGCAGCTGGTCGTCGGTTTCCGCATATTCAAAGGCCGCTTCAAATTCGGTCTGCCAGGGCGAATCGGCGGAAAAAGCGTAGCCCATGCGGCGCTGGCGTTCGGCGTAAAGCCTGATCAGATCCGCCGCCAGGTCTTTGGCGGCATGGCGCGCCTTGGCCTTGGCCTTCTGCCACTGGTCCCCGCCCAGCTTGTTGAGCCGGATGGGCGTGTCCTCGCCGCCGCCGATGTATTTGCTGACCAGATCCAGCTGTGTGGCCGGGACGAACAGCGCGTCGGTGCCCTGATAGGCGATTTTGACGTAGTCCTTGACAACGCCGTCCACCTTCATCTGCTCCATGCCCACATAGCGGCCGATTCCGTGATATTCGTGAACCACCAGATCGCCGGGGCTCAGGTCGGTGAAGGAATTGAGCTTCTGCCGGTTGGTCGCCTTTTTTTTGGCCGCCGGCGCCTTCCGGCGCGTCGGGGAAGCGGCAAGCTGCCCCTCTGTCAGGATTGCCAGCTGCAGCTCCGGATATTCCACGCCTGCGGGCAGGGCGCCGTCGGTCAGGAGGATCTGGTTCCGCTGCGGCAGATGATCGGCCGGATATGCCAGAAAAGAGGAGACGCCGCCGTCCCGCAGCATGCCCTGAAGGATTTCACCCCGGCGCCGGTTGCCGGTCAGCACCAGAACGCCGTAGCCGGTTTTCTGATAGTATCCCAAATCCTGGACTGCAGTGTCCAGGTTGGAGCCATAGGGCGGCAGCTGCTTGGCGGTGATGGAGAGGAGCTCCTTCGGCGGCAGGCGCCTGGGATAGGCGGAGGAAAGGAAATTATCAAGGAACAGGACCGGCTGGCCGGTAAACCGGTCGAACACGTCCTCGTATTCTTCCGTAAACGTGCACAGTTCCCCGGCCAGCATCCCGGCCTGCAGCAGGCTGTCCAGTTCCAGCCCCAGCTGTTCCTGGCGCTGCCTGGCGGCGCGGAGCAGATTGCCGTGGTCGCAGAAGATCACCAGCGCGTCCCGGGAAATATAGTCCGCAGCGGTGGCCCCCTGCGGGTAGATCAGCGACAGGTAGCGGTCCGCCGCAGGCAGGCTGACGCCGTTTTCCAGCAGTTCCCGGTCGTGCTCCAGCGTCTGGATCAGCGCTTCATTGGGCGTCTTGCGCCGCTTCTGACGGGCGATCAGCGCGGAAAGGTCGCCGCACAGCCCGGCCAGCCCGCCGGGGTGCAGGCGCGGCTGCGTTTCCGCCACAGGCAGGAGGACGGCCTCCGCCGTGTTTTCCGTCCTCCGCTGGGTCAGAGGGTCGAAATACCCCATGGAATCCAGCTCGTCGCCGAAGAACTCCACCCGGAGCGGATTGTCACAGGCAGGGGAAAAAACGTCCAGAATCCCGCCGCGCAGCGCAAACTGCCCCACGCCCTCCACCAGGGAACAGCGGGCATAGCCTGCCGCTTCCAGGCGGCGGACCAGATCGTCCAGCTGATAGGAGGCGCCGGTGCGCAGCGTCAGGGAAGACGCGAACAGGACCTCCCGCGGCATGGTCCGCAGGCACAGCGCCTCCAGCGATGTGATCTGCAGCCGCGTGGCGCCGGAGGCCAGCCGGTAAAGCTGGCGCAGACGCTGCTGTTCCCAGCCGCGGGAGACGACGGCGGCGTCGTAGAACGTCAGGTCCCGCGAGGGAAGGACCGGCGCGGACGCGCCGAGGAACGCCGCCAATTCGCCCTGCATGCGCCTGGCCGCCGTATCGTCCTGACAGACCACGACCATGGGGCGCCGGCAGTCCTCAGACAGGGCGGCAATCAAATGGCTCCGGGCGATCTGCCCCGCGCCGGAGAGGGCCGCCGCCTGGTTGTGCTCCGCCGCGGCCAGCAGCTTCTGGTAGGCGGGAAGGCCGCGGAGTGCGGATAGAATGATACTCATGAAAAAACCTCAATGCTAAAAAGGTAAATTTTGGAATTCCGGAACGGCCAAACGGGCAAAGAAGGGCCTTGGCCCCCCTTTGCCCATGGGGAATGCGGGTTTAAGATTTTCCGTTGAATCGGGAAGCGGCTTTCTCCACGCCCTCGGACAGGATCACGGGAACCGCTTCCGCGGCGTTCGCGATCGCCGGCTCCAGAAGCTTCTTCTCCTGGGCGGAGAACCGGCTCAGCACCCAGTCGGCCAGGTCATAATCCGGGTGGGGCTTGGCGCCGACGCCGATTTTTACGCGGGGGAACTCCTGGCTGCCGAGGCAGGCGATGATGGACTTGATCCCGTTGTGCCCGCCTGCGGATCCGTTCCTCCGGATCCGGATCCGGCCGACATCCAGATCGATGTCGTCGAACAGCACCAGAACACGCTCCGGGGGGATCTGATAAAACGCCGCGGCCTGCCGGACTGCGGCGCCGCTGTTGTTCATATAGGTCTGGGGCTGCATCAGCAAAACCCGGCGGCCGGCCACGGTGCACTGGCATGTCAGCGCCTGGAACCGGGCCCGGGTGATCCGCTCTCCGGCCGCCGCCGCCAGAGCGGCCACGGCCCGGAAGCCCACGTTGTGCCGGGTTTCCTCATACCTGGCGCCGGGGTTCCCAAGCCCGACGATCAAATACTCGCACGGTGATTTTCGAAACAGCATCGGTCAGAACAGAGAGGAAATGGAAACTTCGTCGTAGGTGCGGCGGATGGCCTCGGCGAACATGGGCGCCACGTCCAGCTGCCGGATCCTGGTGCCGGCAGCGGCTTCCGGCAGAGGGATGGTGTTGAGCAGCATCAGCTCTTCAATGCAGCTGTTCTGCACGCGCTCAATGGCGGGATCGGAAAGCACGCCGTGGGTCGCGCAGGCAAACACCTGCCTGGCGCCGCCGACCTCCTTGATCGCCTGGGCGGCGTTGCACAGGGAACCGGCGGTATCCACCATATCGTCAAAGAGAATGCAGGTTTTCCCCTCCACATCGCCGATCACATTCATGACTTCGCACTGGTTGGCTTTCTGGCGGCGCTTGTCAACGATGGCCAGGCCCATATGGAGCTTGGCGGCAAAGGTGCGGGCGCGGGTCACGCTGCCCACGTCGGGCGAGACGACCACCACGTCGTCCGGATTGTCGAACATATTGCGATAGTACTGTACAAATACGGGATTGCCCAGCAGATTGTCCACGGGGATATCGAAAAAGCCCTGGATCTGCGCTGCGTGCAGATCCATGGTCAGCACGCGGTGGGCGCCGGCGCAGGTGATCATATTGGCCACCAGCTTGGCGGAAATGGGGTCGCGGCCCTTGGCCTTGCGGTCCTGCCTGGCATAGCCGAAGTAGGGGATTACGGCGGTGATGCGGCCGGCGGAAGCGCGGCGGCACGCGTCGATCATCACCAGCAGCTCCATCAGATTGTTGTTGACAGGCTTACAGGTGGGCTGAACGATAAACACGTCGGAGCCGCGGACGGTTTCGTTCATGGTGACGGAGACCTCGCCGTCTGCAAAGGTGGTGACGGTGCAGTCGCCCAGGGGGATTCCCAGGGCGCGGCAGACGCCCTCTGCAAAGGGGCGGTTGGCGTTGGCGGCGAACACCTTGACATCTTTTCCGTGCGTGATCATTTGTACTGTACCTCTCTACTGTATGTTGTTTTATGATTTGTTATCAGCGCAGGCCGAATTTACAATGGAACGGAAAAAGCCGGCTCCCGGCAGGGACGGCGGTTGGCCGCGCAGTAAAACGATGCGTCGGTTTACCGGCGGCCAACAGGACGATGGTGCAGTTATTTCAGCTTGTGACGGGAAGCCCAGTCGCGCTTGTTGGTCTGACGGGCGCGGGCGACGGCGAGCGCCTGCGGCGGCACGTCGTCGGTGACGGTGGAGCCTGCGGCGGTATAGGCGCCCCGGCCCACCGTCACAGGCGCGACCAGGTTGGTGTTGCAGCCGATGAAGGCGTCGTCTTCGATGACGGTGCGGTGCTTCTTCGCCCGGTCGTAATTGACGGTGACGGTGCCGCAGCCGAAGTTGACGTTCTTTCCCACGTCGCTGTCGCCGACGTAGGTCAGATGGGCCACCTTTGTGCCGTCTCCGATCCGGGAGTTTTTAATTTCCACGAAATCGCCCAGCTTTACCCGGTCGCCGATCACGGAGTTGGGCCGCACATAGGCGAAGGGGCCGACGGTGACGCCGCTGCCCACCCGGGCGTCGTAAAGCTGGGAGGCGTTGACGGTACAGCCGTCCCCCAGGGTGACGTTCTCCAGCAGGGTATTGGGGCCCAGGACGCAGTTTTCCCCCACAGTGGTGCCGCCCCGGAGAATGGTGCCGGGCATCAGGACGGTGCCGCGCCCCACCCGGACGGTGGGATCCACATAGCAGCTCTGGTAATCCCAGATTTCCACGCCGCCGCGGACCAGGTTGTGCAGATGCTGCAGATTGAGGATGGGCTGCCAGGCGGCCAGCTCCTCGCCGGCGCGGACGGAATAGACGCCGTCCCGGTCGGAAAAGGCCTTGCCGCGCTGGCGGAGGAACTCCAAAAAGCTGAACTTCTCATCCAGCGCGTCCATCAGCGCTTCGCGGGCCACGTGGTATACGCAGCTGGGCGCGGGGATCACGTCGGACTGGGACGCCAGGCTGGCGGAGACAAACACCGCCGGGCCGGTGACCACCACCACCTCCGCATCATCGTCGTCGGCGGTGGAGAGAAAGACGTGCAGCAGGTCCGGCGCGCTTTCATTGCTGGCGGCGGTCAGTTCCACTCCCGGAGGGAAGCAGGCCCTGGCCTCGCCGGTATAGCGGTCGTGGCAGACCAAAAAGAACCGCCCGGCACCGCGGGTTACCAGAGAGGAAACCAGCCATGAGAGCAGCGGACTTCCCATGATGCGCGAGAGCATCAAAGGGCGGGCGTATCCGGTTTTGGAGGTGTCGTCAGGGACGAAAATGACGGCGGAAGTACCGGCCATAGCAGATCGCAACCTTTCTGAAGATCAAATCGCAGAGACGCGGCGGAGGGAATCGCCGTTTGGCATGAACAGCCTGTGTCCGCACCAGGCGGACAAGCGGCCGGTCTGCAGGGATCCGGCGCGCAGAAAAACATTCTGCCTCCATTATAGCAGACCGAGTCAAGTTTGTATAGGAATTTCCGGCCGAATTGCGACGAAAAACGTGCTTTTTTTATTCCCCGGTTTCGTGCGGGGATTCCGGCCGCCGGAACGGCCTGCGGGCCCCTCCGCCGCGGGCCCGGTGCGGCAAGCGGCGGAGCCCGGAGGCTCCGCCGCTTGGTATGGAGTTATGGATTGCCGGGCTCAGCAGCCGCAGTTGTTGTCGCAGCAGCCGCAGTTGTTGTTGCCGCCCCAGAGGACGATGATGATGATCAGGATGATGATCCACCACCAGCTGTTGCCAAAGGCGTAGATACCGGAAGAATTACAAGACATAATCAAACCTCCTGAAATAAAATCGAAGCGCTTGCCGCTCATTCCATGTTATGTGGAAGGTCTGATTTTGTGCGGGGAAGGGGATTGTCCGGCGAAAAAAGTTTTCCTAGGAAATGCGCTGCCCCACAACCCGGCACAGTCCGTCGGAAAGGGACGTTTTTTTCACGGCGCCCCGCTCGGTCAGTTCATTCATCAGCAGCCGGCCAGTGCTCTGATCCACGCCGAACAGCCCGTAATAGGAAAGGTACACCAGTTTATAGCGATAAAAAACGCCGGCCGACAGCGTGTCGACCTCCTGCTGCGAGAAGACGCCCAGCGCCGCCAGATCCTTCAGCGCGCCGGCGTACGTGAAATCAGAGCCCTCCCGGTAGTGCAGGGCCCGCAGCAGAAACGTGGCGTAGTGCTGGCAGGTGATGGCGCGGTCGGGCGAGAACCGGTCGGCGGAAGTGCCGGAAGTCAGGCCCTGGGCATAGGCATAGGCCACGTAGGGATACGCCCAGTGCGTTTTGGGCACGTCGGTGAAGGGGGAGGCGCCCGTGTAGGAAAGCGCTTCCTCTTCCAGCCCCAGGATCCGCAGGAACATCACCAGGCCCTGCGCCCGGCTGGCGCTGTTTTCCAGCGCGTACCCGGAACCGGTCCCCGGGAACAGGCCCATGCAGTCCAGCGCCTCGGCCATGGAGCCGTAGTCCGGCCCGGCGCCGGGCGACAGGCGGTAAACGCCGTCGATCACCAGCTCGCAGGTGGCGGAATGGATCCGCAGCTCGCCGCTGTCGGTATCGCCCATCATATAAAGCGTTTTCTGCGCCAGCGCGGACAGCTTGGTCACCGTCCGGCCGTGGGTAACGTCCACCAGATAGGAGGTGTCCGCGGTCACGGAGCCGGATTTCAACGTGAGCTTGCAGCCGGGCGCCAGCGTCAGGACGTCGCCCTGCTTCAGCAGCAGCCGCCCTGCGGCGCTGCGGGCCGTCCCGGCGGCGGCCCTTTGCGCGGCCAGGCGGCCGGCGCCCATGGACTCCGTGAAGGACAGCAGGCTGTCGCGGTAGGCCTGGCCCAGCCGGCTGTGGATGCTGACGGTATAGTCGGACTGGAGCTCCGGGGTGAAAACCTGCTCCAGATAGCTCAGGGAAACCACCGGATCGGAGGCATCGCCGCCGGCGCTCAGCACGGAGCCGGTCATGGTCAGCAGCAGCGCGGCCGCCGGCAGCAGCATACAGAATCTTTTTTTCATGGAAGTTCCTCGCAGACGGTTCCGGCGCGGGCCGGAAGCGGTTGAAAACCTGTCCCTCCATTGTAACGGCACAAGGGAATCTTGTCAAATCAGACCGGCGGAATGCGGGAATGCGGAAACACGGACTCGTTTTTTGTGCATTCTGCACAGCTGCGATCAAAAACAGAAAACGGATGTCCGCCGTAAAAGGACAAAGTTGGGGATTTTCCCGGCGGGACCGTGGAAACCCGGGAAAACGTTTGGGTAATTTTTTGAAGAAATTCGTCAAAATGACAAATCCCTCCATGCAAAATGTTTGGAAACTCAGATGTTTGACCAAAATACGTTTTACCTATTTTCAAATGGAAAAGCATGTGCTATACTTTGAAATTGACGGAAATATCTTAATTTAAAACTGGAATATTCAAGGTATGGAATATTCCCAACTATGGAAAGGGGTCAAATTATGTCCACCAAATTCGTCTATCTGTTTTCCGAAGGCAACGGAAAGATGCGGGAGCTGCTTGGCGGCAAGGGCGCCAACCTGGCAGAGATGACCAATCTCGGCATGCCGGTTCCCCGCGGCTTTACCATCACTACGGAAGCCTGCACCCAATATTATGAGGATGACCGCACCATCAATGAAGAGATCCAGAACCAGATCATGGAGTACATCACCAGACTGGAAGAGCTGACGGGAAAGCAGTTCGGCTCCATGTCCAACCCGCTGCTGGTTTCGGTCCGTTCCGGCGCAAGAGCTTCCATGCCCGGCATGATGGACACGATCCTGAACCTTGGCCTCAACGACAAGGTGGTGGAGGCCTTCGCCAAGAAGACCAACAACCCCCGCTTCGCCTACGACTCCTACCGCCGCTTCATCCAGATGTATTCCGACGTCGTCATGGAAGTGGGCAAGAAGTATTTTGAGCAGCTCATCGACGAGATGAAGGAAAAGCGCGGCGTCAAGCTGGATACCGAGCTGACCGCCAAGGACCTGAAGGAGCTGGCGGAACTGTTCAAGAACGAGTACCGCACCAAGCTGGGCGAGGAATTCCCCCAGGACCCCAAGGAGCAGCTGATGGGCGCCATCAAGGCCGTGTTCCGTTCCTGGGAC
>JAHZEF010000002.1:0-40866 GCA_019422005.1 Clostridiales bacterium | reverse complement strand
CACCGGCGTGGCCTTCACCCGCAACCCCGCCACCGGCGAGAAGAAGCTGTTCGGCGAATTCCTGATGAACGCCCAGGGCGAGGACGTGGTGGCCGGCGTCCGTACGCCGCAGACCATCGACCAGCTGAAGGAAGTCATGCCCGAGGTTTATGAGCAGTTTGTGGACATCTGCCACAAGCTGGAGTACCATTACCGCGACATGCAGGATATGGAGTTCACCATTGAGAACAAGAAGCTGTTCATGCTCCAGACCCGCAACGGCAAGCGCACCGCCGCCGCCGCGCTGAAGATCGCCTGCGACCTGGTGGACGAGGGCATGATCTCCGAGGAAGAGGCCGTGTGCATGATCGATCCCAAGAGCCTGGATTCCCTGCTGCATCCCACCTTCCCCAAGGAGGAGCTGGAGCGGGTGAAGCCCGTGGGCCAGGGCCTGGCCGCGTCCCCCGGCGCAGCGGCCGGCCAGATTGTGTTTACTGCTGACGACGTGGTCGACTGGGTGGAGAAGGGCCACAAGGTCATTCTGGTCCGCCTGGAGACCAGCCCCGAAGATATTGAAGGCATGCACTTTGCCCGCGGCATCCTGACGGTCCGCGGCGGCATGACCTCCCATGCGGCCGTCGTTGCCCGCGGCATGGGCACCTGCTGCGTCTCCGGCTGCGGCGCCATCAAGATGGATGAGGCCAACAAGAAGTTTGAGCTGGGCGGGAAGGTCTATAAGGAAGGCGACTGGATTTCCCTGGACGGTTCCACCGGCAACATCTATGGCGAGCGCCTGCATACCGCCGAGGCGGAGATCTCCGGCGAGTTCGGCCGTATTATGGCCTGGGCGGACAAGTTCCGTGCCCTGCAGGTGCGCACCAACGCCGACACCCCCAAGGACGCCCGCCAGGCGTTCAACTTCGGCGCGGAAGGCATCGGCCTGTGCCGCACCGAGCATATGTTCTTTGACCCCGACCGGATTGCCGCGATCCGGCAGATGATCGTGTCTGATACGGTGGAGCAGCGTGAAAAGGCGCTGGAGAAGCTGGAACCCATGCAGCAGGGCGATTTTGAGGCGATTTACGAAGCCATGAAGGGCCGCCCGGTGACCATCCGCCTGCTGGATCCCCCGCTCCATGAGTTTGTCCCCACCGAGGAAGAGGACATCATCGCCCTGGCCAAGGAGACGAAGATCAGCGGCGACCATCTGCAGAGCGTCATCGCTTCCCTCCATGAGTTCAACCCCATGATGGGCCACCGCGGCTGCCGTCTGGACGTGACGTATCCGGAAATCGCCAAGATGCAGACCGCCGCCATCATCAAAGCGGCGCTGGCCGTCCGCAGCCGCCGTCCCGCCTGGAAGATCGAGCCGGAAATCATGGTTCCCCTGGTCGGCGAAGCCCGCGAGCTGGCCTATGTCAAGTCGGTCATTGACGCCACCGCCAAGCGGATCATCAAAGAAGCCGGCTCCGACATGCATTATAAGGTCGGCACCATGATCGAAATTCCCCGCGCCGCGCTGACCGCCGACGACATCGCTAAGGAGGCCGAGTTCTTCAGTTTCGGCACCAACGACCTGACGCAGATGACCTTCGGCTTCTCCCGCGACGATGCGGGCAAGTTCCTGGCTTCTTACTATGACCGCAAGATTTACGAGTCCGACCCCTTCTCCCGCCTGGATCAGATCGGCGTCGGCCGCCTGGTGGAAATGGCCTGCAGACTGGGCCGTCAGACCCGGCCGGATATCAAGCTGGGGATCTGCGGCGAGCAGGGCGGCGATCCCAGCACCGTGGAGTTCTGCCACAACGTGGGCCTGACCTACGTCAGCTGCAGCCCCTTCCGCGTGCCCATCGCCCGTCTGGCTGCCGCCCAGGCCAACATCAAGAATCCGAGGAAATAAATTCCTCCGGGTTTCCTGGCGTAATCCAAACAGCAGCTCCCTCGATTCCCACCGAATCGAGGGGGCTGCTTTTGCGGCATGCTGCCGGAGATACGGAATTCCTTGATCGGGATTGCCGGACAGGCAATATCCCACAGGATCAGCCCGCTATCCAACCCGCGTCCAGCCGGAGGATGTCAACTGCCAGATGCCGTAATACCCTGCGTTTGCATACATCCAAACCGTCTCAAAGCTGATGCCGTCGTAGCCCCGCACGTCCATTCCGACGATAATCTGGTCGTCAATAAAATCCAAGCCGTTCACACTGCCATACCATACGCCATCTCTTCTGTCATACCAGACAAGGTTATTCTGCCCGTTGGAAACCCGAGCCAAAGTGTCGTCAGAAAGTAATAAAAAAGAGGCGGTACAGCGTAATGGAGAAACAGCAACTGATTGCGATCGGCCAACGGCTGCGGCAGCGGCGGCAGGAGCTGGGCCTGACCCGGGAGAGGATGTCGGAACTGGCTGACATCGGCACCGGCTACTACGGGCAGCTGGAGGTTGGTACTTCTCAGATGTCCATCGACACCCTCATCAAGCTCTCCAGATCCATGCATCTGCCGATGGAATACATTTTGTTCGGCAACGGATATGAGCCGGGGGATCCCTCGGCGGTCATTGATCTGCTTCAGCGGTGCATGCCCCGGGAACTGAAATTGGCGGAGGATGTGCTGAAATTATTTCTGATGAAAATACCCGAGGATACCTGAAGAACAGGGCGTTGTATAGAAAAAAGGCCAGCCGGCGGCTGGCCTTTTTGTGCTGTAATGAAAGGTTCTACGTTGTGTGCTGCCGGTCCGGCAGCTCGGGGGCCTTCCGGGTTAGGAGGAGGCCGGCGCACAGGGCGGTAAACGGCGCGACAGTGACCAGCCCGAAGGAACCGATGACCGTGTGGATCAGCTCTGCCGCCACATACTTGTAGTTGAGAATATGGAGGATGGGCGTCCCCTGGGCCATGAATACCATCAGGAGCGCCGCATAGCCGCCGGAGTAGGCGAAGAGGAGCGTGGTGGTCATGGTGCCCATGGCCGCCCGGCCCACATTGAGCCCGGAGCGGCAGGCCTCTTTCCATCCCAGATCCGGCCGCTTTTCCACAACCTCGTGGACGGCGGAAGTGATATCCACAGACAGATCCATCACTGCGCCGGAGGCTCCCAAAAAGATGGAGGCCATAAAGATCTGTGTCAGGTTCAGATGGGAATAACCCGAATAGAGCAGGCTCTCCGCGTAGGACATCACGGCGCCGTGGATTTGAAACAGGTCGGTGAAAAGAATTCCCAGCACACAGGTGACCAGGATCCCCAGGAAGGAGCCGGATACCGCGGAGGCGCAGCGGCGGTCAAAGCCGTAGACCAGGGCGAGGATCAGGAGCGTCAGAAACAGGGTGATGGCCAGCCCGGTCCAGATGGGGTTCCAGCCTTTGAGATACAGCGGCACCAGCACCTTCCACAGGCACAGGACAGTCAGGATGAAAGAGAGGATGGCCCGGACGCCGGCGCGTCCGGCAAACAGGATCAGCAGCAGGGCAAAGCCGGCCGCCATGACCGCTTCCCAGCCCAGCCGGAAATGGTCGGACATGGTGACATTGGTGATGTCGCGGCCGTCATGGCTGACCACGACCATGGCCGTGTCGCCCGGTGAAAAAAGCTTGTCCTGTTCCAGCGAGCCGTTGAGCATGTTGACGCCGGTTACGGTTTGCCCCTGGAATCTGCCGTTCAGAAGTTCCAGCCTGCAGCGCTGTTCGCCGGACCGGATCAGGCCGGTGTCCACAATGGTGGAATCGTCCACGGACAGCACTCTGGCCGTGCAGCGTTCCGCCTCCTGATAGAGCCGCGCCCCTTCAAAACCTGTGGGCAGAAGCAGCAGAACGGCGATGACCAGAAGGCAGGAAAGGGCAGGCGCATGGCGGCGTACGGCGCGCAGGGTTGTTTGTCGCAGCATAGGCGGAGGCTCCTTGTTTTCAAATTGAGAGGGCGGCCCTCTGCGCTGCAGAGGCCGCCGTGGGGGAATGCCGCCCGGTCCGGCCGGACCGGGCGGCGCCCTGTGCGGGCAGATTTTATCCGACGCCCAGCATCCCCGCCAGCTTGCTGTAGAGCTCGGTGTTGTCGTAGTAGCCGTTGAAGACCCCGGCGTTGACGCCGTCGGCCAGTACGGCCACGGGCAGGCCGGTATGGCTGTAAGAGGTGAAGGAAATGCCGGCCTTGTTGTTGATGATATGGGTGATTGTGACGCTCAGAGGCTCATATGTGCCGTAGAGTACGGCTTCCTCCTGCTCATAGGGGCTGGCGGCGGTGCCGTGGACGCTCTTTTCGTAGGCGGTGCGCAGCTGCTCCAGTTCATACTCGGTGAGCACCAGGCGGTCGCCCTCTTCCCCGCTGGCTTTCAGGCCGAACAGCGCTTCCACGTCCCGGAGCACGTCGGCAAAGGGCGTTTTGCGCTCCTTGTAGGCGGCCACGTAATCGCTGTCAAATTTGGCGTAGGAGATCTTCTGGGCCTCCAGGAGATCCAGATAGGTGTCGTAGTCGGTGCCGGCAAAGCCGATGGTCAGGCCGCCGGTCTCATGGTCGCCGGTAACCAGGATCAGGGTCTCGTCGGGATGTTCCGCCGCGAAGTCGACGGCCACCTGTACCGCGTCGGCCAGGGCTTCGGTGTCGCGGATGGTGGAGGCGGCGTCATTGGCATGGCAGGCCCAGTCGATTTTGCCGCCTTCGCACATCAGGAAGAAGCCGTCTTCGTCCTGGGAGAGGACTTCAATGCCCTTGGCCACATAGTCGGAGAGCGCCCACATATCGTCGCTGCGGTCCAGCTCATAGGGAAGCGCGTCGGAATCTGCCAGCTGCTCGCCGATGATGATCACCGGGCCGGCGGAAACAGCTTCCGCCTCCGCCTGGGTGCGCACCACCCGGTACCCGGCCTGCTCGGCCAGGCTGTACAGGTTGTCCGAGGGGGCGGCGGGGTCGGCGCCGTCGGGCTTGAGCAGGCCGCCGCCGGCGAAGTACTCAAAGCCGGATTCCACCAGTTCCAGGCCGATTTCGTAATAGTCGTTCCGGCTGGCCTGGTGCGCGTAGAAGGCTGCAGGCGTGGCGTGGTTGAGATTGACCGAGGTGATCACGCCGACGCTCATGCCCAGCTGGTCATGCACCTGCTCGGTGATCGCTTCGTAGGCCACGGAACCGGTCTCGTCCACGTTGATGGAGCCGGAATAGGTCTTGTGGCCGGTGGAGATGGAGGTGGCGGTGGAGGCGGAGTCCGGAGCAAAGGAATTGGAGTCGAAGGTAACGGCGGAACCGGCCGCCTCAAAGTTCATGAAGTTCAGGTATTCCGGGCCGTCCAGGACAGCGCCCTGGTTGTCGTCCAGGCTGGGCTGGGCCATGCGGTAATCCGCATCGTTCAGCGCGCCGAGAAAGTCCGAGGTGGATTGGATTTGGGGGTAGCTCATGCCGTCGCCGATGAACAGGAAGACGTATTTGGGGGCGGCGGATTCTGAAGCCGGTGCGGCTTCGGGCTGCGCGGCGGGCGCGGCGGCCTGCGGCGCGGGATCGGCGGGCGGGGACGCCGTGCCGGCGGCACAGCCCGCAAAGATGGCCGGCAGTCCGGCCAGGACGAGCAGCAGGGCGATCAGCTTCGTATGCTTCATCGTGAAATTCTCCTTTTCAGTTGATAATGATCAGCACTGGAAGTCTATCATAAACTGCGCCGCCGGTCTGCCGGGTTTCCGATAAAAAACCGTTAAATCCGCGTGAACTGAAGCGCGGCGCGGATCGGCCCGGTTCGAAAAGAGGCCTGTACAGGCGCGGAAGGGTATGCTACAATCTGACTTAGGAGTTCAAGAGGAAAAGGAGTGGATGAAACATGCTGATGGATGAGTTTCAGCGCCTGGCGCAGAGCCAGGATTTCCGCAGGGCCGGAGGGCGGTACTACGGCGTCTGGCAGGGGTTTCCGGTATCGGCAGCGGCGGCGCCCAGCGGCAGGGGGAGCGTGACGTTTTCATTTCGGCTGGCGGCCACGCTGGAAACCGGCGCGCTGAAGCAGCTGCGCGGGCAGATGCCCAGGTGCGCATCCGTACTGGCGGTTGGAGGCAGCACGTATCAGGTGAGCGTGCAGGGGAAGCGGTTTGACCGGGAGGACTGCTCGCTGAGCGGAATCCTGGATACGTTCACGCGGGGGCTGCGGGAGGCCGGGATCCTGCCGTCGGACGTCTGTCCGATCTGCCGGCGAAGCGGCTGCGACGCCTGGGCCGACTTCGGCGGCTATGGCGCGATTCACCGGGCCTGCGCGGAAAGCCGGACGGCCGACGCCGCCCACGAGGCGAAGCGGGCCCTGCAGACCGGCAGCTATGTAACCGGGCTGATCGGGGCGCTTTTGGGCGGTTTGGTGGCCTGCATCCCAACGATCCTTGCCTATTATGCCGGCTGGCTGGTGGCGTATCTGTATGCGCTGATTCCGCTGGGGGCGTATTATGGGTACCGCCTGCTTCACGGCCGTATGAACCACGGCGCCTTTGTCTGCACCTGCATTGCGTCTGTGGTTCACCTGTTTTCCATGGAACAGATGATCTTTTATATTTATCTGGTGCAGGAATTTGAAATCTGGCCCAGTATTTTTGACAGCATGCGGCTGTATTTTTCCATTGCAACGCCGTCGATGATGCTGCAGGATATGTGGATGTCCGCCGTTTTCATGGCGCTGGGCCTGTGGATCAGCTGGGGAAGGATCCGCCGCAATGCGTATACCGACATTGCAGGCGCGTCTTCCGTACTGGAGACGCTGGCCGACATGCCGGGCCGCGGCGCCGCGGCAGAGGAGCCGCAGACGGAAGCGGAGCCGGAGGCCGCAGCCTTCCTTCCGGAACTGTGACCTGTGCAAGGAAAGCCCGCCGCAGACTGTTTCTGCCGTCTGCGGCGGGCTTGGCCTGTCGAAAGAGCCTTTTTCGGCAAGCTGCAAAATGATAGTTTGATTGGATGCGCAGAGGGACGGTTTGCCCCCCGTGCCCCCCTGGGGCGGCATTTTTTTCGGGCTTTTGACAGCTCCGGGCCTTTGCCTGTATTTCCGGCGGGTTTTCCGGAACGGAAAACCCGCGGGGCGTTCGGCACAGGCCGAATGAACGGGATTCCAATGTCAGGGTTCCGGACGGAATAGAGAGCATGCCGCATCGGGCCGTGATCATACTGCGCTGTCAATTCATCCGCCTTTTGCATGCCGATGGATTCGGCCACCCGGACAGACGGGGCATTGCCGGGCCTGATGATGGAGAAGACGCGCTCTGCATGGAGGTGCGCAAATGCATATTGTCTGCAGGCGGCGGCCGTCTCGACGGCGTACCCGCGGTGCCAGAAGCGTTTTTTCAGCAGATACCCGATTTCAGGCGCCTGGGTATCTCTGTAAGCCTGCATGGTCAGGCCGGCCTGGCCGATCATGCGGCCCGATGCTTTGAGCTGTATGGCCTGCAGGCCAAACCCGTATTGCCGGTATCTGCTTTTTTGGCGGTCAAGCCAGGCCTGCACCTCCTCCGCTGTAAAGGTATGCCCGCAGGCATACATCACAGCGGGATCCTGCAGAATTTCTGCCGGAGCGGCAAAGCCTGCCTGCCGCATCTCCCGCAGAATCAGCCGCTCTGTTGTCATAATCCGGGAGCCCGCCGCTGCCGCCCGCTGGCCATGGAGCACGCCATATCACCCTTTCCCTGCGGTCAGTCCAGGGCGAGGCCCAGATAGGGCGGCCGGCATTCGGGCTGTTTTATCAGCCAGTTTGCCATGGCGAACGGCGCGGCGCTGCCCGGCGCCCGCACCAGCGCGCGCTCCGCGCCCACCAGGCCTGCCGCCAGCGATGCGCCCTCGGCGCGGTCTCCGGGCCAGAGCAGCTCATACACGACGGCCCGGCCGCCGGCGTCTCTGGCAACGCATGCGCAGCCCTCTGCGCCGCTGCCGGACAGGCGGACCAGGCCGCCGCCGTACAGCCGCGCCAGCGCGTCCTGAAATTCCAGCACAGGCACCGGACAGGATACGTAGGGCCGGTCGGACAGGAGCTGTTCCCGCAGCTCCAGGTATTCCGGAGCGGCAATGGGTTCTGCCTGGCCCTGCGCCGCAGTGACGCGCAGCTCCTCCATATCCACAGTGGTGAAATCCGCATAGCCGCAGCGCCGGTAAAATTGCCGGAGAGACGGCTCGCCGGGCACCAGCAGCAATACCTTGATCCTACGGGCCGCCAGAAATTCTTCTGCAAAGGCCAGCAGCTGCCGGCAGAAACCGCGTCCGCGGGCGGAAGCCTCGGTGGAAACGGCGTATAAATACCCGGCCGGCCAGCCTCTGGACGCCTGGCAGACTGTCATGGGCAGCCAGCAGGCCATGGCCCGCACCTGCCCGTCCTCCCGCAGGACCAACACGCGTTCCGGCGTATAGGCCGTATTGAAAAAGGCGTCGATACACGCGTCCTCATCGCCGAAGGCCTGCTTCCAAAGCTGCCGGAGCGCCGGGATGTCGGTGTTCAGCGAGGTTCCGGTTTGAATGCTCACAGCGACGCCTCCAGAACGGCCGAGGCCTTGCAGAGCAGGATATCCGGATGATAGGATTCCTTGGCCCGCCGCAGGCCGGGCAGCCCCATGTCGTCCTCCCGGTTCAGATAGACGATCTCCGGGTACCTGGCGCGGATGTGCCGCGCAAATTCCCGGTTGATGACCGGATATGCGCCCTGTATTTCGGCGAACGCTTTTTCAAAGTTGACGTCAAAGGTGTCCCGCTGGATTTGGTTGCCCATGGTGAACGCCACAACGCGGCCTTCGGCCTTCAGCAGCAGCCCCTCCAGCCCCAGGGCTTCGAAGTCGTCAAATGCGCGCCCCAGCGCGATTTTTTCGATCCGGAAGTCATGCTCTTCCGAGGTCTCCCCGTTGTATTGTGCAAACCATTCCTCCGCCATGGCGCGGCACAGGCCCAGATTGGCGGCTGTTACCGGTTCCGTGGACCAGTCCGGATGGTTCTGCTCAAAGCGGTTGCAGTGGTTCCGCTTGGACTGCAGCTTTTTCCCGCCCAGATCCGCCAGCCGGTTGACGTCGTACAGGTAATCAAAGGAAGCCCTGTTTTCCTCAAATCGGAACTGCCCCGGATACAGCGCCTCCAGTTCGGACTTCCGGTCGCAGGTGATTCCGAGCAGGCGCATGGGATGACCGTAGGCCCGGGCGTCCTCGATCAGCTGGTCAATGACGCTGCGCAGGTCGCCGGATCCGGCGGGGTACGCGTAATATTTTACGCCGTTATACTTGATGAACTGGACCATGTAATCGCCCACCCTGGCGATCTGGCCATAACCGCGCCCCCAGAGATACAGGTTCACAAAGCTGCATTCGCTGCCGCGGCAGCCGGTTTTATGATACAGCTCAGTGATCCATCCCCGGTCTTCGAGAGTGGGATGTCGGAATTCAATACTCAAAATCATTCTCCTTTGCAGCGTTCCATATTTTTGAATATCATATCATACCGATAGGCTTTTTGCAACCGCAAGCGCCCCAAATCAGGCTGCCGGCCTCCGGTTGTCTTCGCAATTGTCACAAAAAGTATCTGCGCTTTTTGAGCAGTTATCCAAAAAGCACTTGACAACCCGGTGTGCCTGTGATATCTTTAACACATAAACGATGCAATTCATGAAAGAGGAATTGGGATATGGACAGACGGGCAATCTATGATGGCGATTGGTACTTCTGCAGCTGCAGAAGCGCTTTGCCGTGCCCATAGACGCCGACCGTGTTGTGTCCCAGCGTATACACGCGGCAGCCGAAGGGCTGCCGCGTTTTTTAATTTCAAATCTGAAAGGAGTGCTGCAGCATGATTGTTGTTATGAAATCCAATTATACGCCGGAGCAGATGCAGGCGGCCGTCCGCGTCATGGAGGAGGGCGGCGTCCGGGTTATGATCTCCAAAGGCTCGGAGACCACAATTTTGGGCGCGGAGGGCAATGCGGCCGGCATTGACCAAAACCGGCTCTCCCTTCTCCCCGGCGTAGAGCGCGTAATGCGGGTGTCGGAGCCGTTCAAAATGGCAAACCGCAAGTACCATCCGGATGATACGGTCATCGAACTGCCGGGCGGCCGGAGCGTCGGCGGAAACCGGCTGGCAGTGTTTGCAGGGCCCTGCTCTGTGGAGGGCCGGGAGCAGATTGTGGACATAGCGGAGCGGGTCCGCCGGGCCGGCGCCTGCGCGCTGCGCGGCGGCGCGTTCAAACCCAGGACGTCCCCCTATTCGTTCCAGGGCATGGGGACCGACGGAATCCGCCTGCTGGAGGAGGCCCGCAGCCAGACCGGCCTTCCCATTGTTTCAGAAATCATGTCCACAGAGGATCTGGAGCTGTTTGAGGAGCATGTGGATGTGATTCAGGTCGGCGCCCGGAACATGCAGAACTTTGACCTGCTCAAGCATATGGGAAGGACGACAAAGCCGATCCTGCTCAAGCGCGGAATGTCCTCCACCATCGAGGAATGGCTGATGTCGGCCGAATACATCATGGCCGGCGGCAACAGCCGCGTGATTCTCTGTGAACGCGGGATCCGCACCTTCGAGACCTATACCCGCAACACGCTGGATTTGTCGGCGGTTCTGGCGGTGAAAAAGCTGAGCCATCTCCCGGTGGTTGTGGATCCCAGCCACGCCTGCGGCCAGGCCTGGATGGTGGAGCGTATGGCCATGGCGGCCATCGCCGCCGGCGCCGACGGGCTGATCATTGAGGTCCACAATGACCCTGAAAACGCCCTGTGCGACGGGCCGCAGTCCATTACTCCCGCTGCGTTTGACGATCTGATGCGCCGTCTGCAGCCCATTGCCGCCTGCATGGGCCGCAGCGTCTGACCGCGGCCTGAGAACTTTTTCTTGCACTTTGGGGCGGCGCGCCCTATAATCGGATTATGAGAAACGTTCATGGAACAGAGTGAGGCTTCGGGATGGATACAAAGAAACTGGAGGCCCTGCTGACCTCGGCGCGGCTGGGTTCCTTCACCAAGTCGGCGCAGGAGCTGGGCTATACCCAGTCCGGCCTGACCCATATGATGAACGCGCTGGAGCAGGAGATCGGCTTTCCGCTGCTGGAGCGGGGGCATTACGGCACGCGGCTTACCCGGCGAGGCGCGCAGCTGGAGCCGGCCATCCGCCGCTTCCTGGAGGCCGGGCAGGCGCTGGAGGCGGAGGCGGAATCCATCCGCCGGCAGGAAAGCCAGTGGATCCGCGTGGGCGCCTATTCCAGCATGGCGCTGCACTGGCTGCCGGCGATCCTGCAGCAGTTCCGTGCGGTCTGCCCCGACGTTCGCGTGGATGTGCAGATGGGCGGAATCGAGGAATTGTACGGCTGGGTGCGGACCGGGGAGGTCGACCTGGCGTTTGTCAGCCGGCAGGACGATCTGAAGGCGGAGTTTTATCCGCTCAAGGAGGATATTTTGGTGGCGATCCTGCCGCCGGACGACCGGTACGGCGACTGGGAGTCCTTTCCGGTCAGCGCATTTGAAGGTCGGGAATTCCTGATGCCGGCGCTGGGATTTACCCGCGATATCATGCCCATGTTCAAGCGGCACCGCGTCCATCCGCGCATCCGGAAAACCACGGTGGACGACCCCGTGGTGATTTCCATGGTCGCCCATGGCCTGGGCGTCAGCATTATGACGGCGCTTATTATGGAGGGGCGCCCGAAAACGGTGCTGACGCTTCCCATCGAACCCCGGGCGCACCGGGAGCTGGGGATGATCGTCCGCAGCAAGAAGGAACTGAAGCCCGCCGTACAGGATCTGATCCAGTGCGCCAGCCAGACCGTGGCGGATCTTTCATAGCCTGTTTCCCTGCCGTTGCCCGATGCGTGCTGGAGCCGTTTCCATGTGCAGGATCCGGGGCCTGTTTCAGGCGGTATTCAGATAAAGGCTGCGGAGGGTATGCTGCTGTTTTGCAGCATACCCTCCGCGGTTTTCTGTTGTCTGCCGGATGATAAGGCCGCCGGTCAGAAAATATGGACCTGATCCCCCGTAACAAGATCTGCCCCGTTGGCTTCATCCGTATCCACGTGAAACTCGGGGACAAAGAGTTCCGATACCCGAACCAGTATTTTTTCAAATATGACGGCCCTTGCGCCGTCTGTACGTGCAGAGACCATTTGCTGATCGTTCAGCCCGTATTCCTCTGCGGTCAGCGGATCCAGATGAAGGTGCCGCAAAGCGACAATGGCGCCTTCTGACAGTTGGACGCATCCCTTGGGGCCGATTATACAGATCCCCGGACTGCCGCTCAGATCGCCGGATTGGCGGAAGCATGGTTCAATACCCAGTGTAAAGGTGTCTGTTCGGGAAAGTTCCACCTGGCTTTGTGTACGCAATGGGCATAAGACCCGCACGCGGTCGATCCGCCCTTTTGGACCAGCCAGAGTTACCACCTGCTCTGCAGCGTATTGCCCGGGCTGCCGCAGCGGTTTCCTGAATTCCAAGGGGGCGTTTTTTCCGAATAGAATATCTCTGTCTGCCGCTGAAAGATGGACGTGGCGATTGGAGACGCCGACAATGGCTTGCAGTTCCTTCATATATTTGTGCCTTTCTCATATCTGTTTTGGTATCAGATCACGGAAAATTTCACTCAGAGCAGCCGGCGTGACCGGGCGCGGATTGTTCTCGATGATGAAGCTGCTGCAGGCAGACTGTGCCATAGCGGAAATTTGTTCGTCGCTGGCGGCGCAATCCTGCAGCCTGGCAGGGATTCCGCAATTTCTGCACAGCGCTTCCAGGGCGTCCACAGCTGCGGAAGCCCTGGTTTCCTCCGGCTGCGATTTTGCAATTCCGACGGCGTCGGCAAAGCGGGCAAGCTGATCCTGCGCAGCGGGCAAATTGAATCGGAGACAATGGGGCAGCAGTACCGCAATGCCTGCGCCGTGAGAGAGATGAAATTGTTCTCCCAGCTGGTCGCTCATGGCATGTACCATGCCGGTGCCGCTTTGCCCCATGGCGATACCGGCCATGGAGGCAGCCTCGCACAGGCTGGCCCGCGCTTCCGGATCCCCGGCCCGCGCTGCCTGCAGGGAGAGGAAGATCATCCGCGCTGCTTCCAGGCCCAGGGCCTGCAGAATGCCCTGCCGTTCCTTTCCGATAAAAGATTCCAGTGCATGGCTCAGGGCGTCCATGGCCGTCTCTGTTAAAATACGCTCCGGCAAGGAGGCGAGGAGCTCCGGATCTGCGAAGGCCGCCGTTGGAAAAAGGGAATCCGCCCATAAGCCGCGCTTTGTGTTCCCGTAAGAAATTACGGCTACGCTGGAGGCTTCGGCGCCGGTACCGCAGGTAGTGGGAACCGCATAATGGGGGATGGAGGGACAGGCCGGTTTCAGGCCCGATTCGGCGAAACGCGCGATGGGGTCAGGCTGGGCTGCCAGCATGGCAACTGCCTTGCCTGTATCCATCACGCTGCCGCCTCCCAAGGAAAGAACGGCCCCGATCTCATTGGAACGGCAGAGGGTTACAGCCCGATAAACCATGGAGAGTTCCGGATTCGGCATAACATCTGAGAAGATGACGGCTGCCGCTCCGGCTGATTTTATGAGGGCCAGGATCCGGGCCGCAGCTTCAGTGCGCAGAAGGTTTTCGTCTGTGACCATCAGGATGCGGAGTCCGCCGGAAAGGAACTGCGGCAGCTGGCGTATGCATCCGGCGCCGGAAAACAGCTGGGTCGGAAAGTAAAATCGTCTCATGTCTCTGCCTCCCGGTCTGCAACATGATAAGAGCGCAGGAGTATTTTGCTTTCCTCCCCGCATGCTTCTATATGCATTGTCACATCAGGCGTCAAGGTTACTTCTTCACTGTAGGCTGCCGGCGGCGTCCAGCGCCGTGCCTTCCAGGTGATATGCAGCAGAACAACAGCCTGATCCCCGGTTGTCTCGATTTCCATGGAGTGGATTCTGTGCCGTCCGTCAAAATGGGTGTGGATATCATTTTCATACCAGGCCAGAAAGTCATCATAGCGCAGATCCCTTCCCGGAAAATGCACCCGAAATTCTGATCCGACCGTCCGCTCCATCAACAGCTGAACGGGTGTATGACTGTCCACAGCGTTATACCAGTCACAGGCAAACGCAGCTGCCAGCGCTTTTGTAATTTGAAATGCCATGGTATATCAACCGCCTTTTTTATGGTTTGGAATCAATGGAAACCCCCGGGTTTGAAACGGGAAGATTCGTTCGGAATGGCCCGGGAACACCCGGTCTGCGCGGGCTTGAATCAGATGGTAGGAACGCAGGCAGGCGTCCCGGTCGGTGTGCAGCAGATTGACGTAGCCTGCTTCCAGATTTTCCATAAACATAACCGCATCGCCTGCAATGCAAACGACGCCTTCCGCTGTCTCCACCAGAACGGACAAGTGCCCCTCCGTGTGGCCCGGCGTTGGAAGCAGCCGGACGCCGGGAATCAATTCCAGCTCCTGGCTCACGAGGATCCAGTGGTCCGGCCGGACGCCGCGCTGGTCATAAAGCTGGCGCGTGTTTTCATAGAGGAATGCCTGCGAGGCCGGGGGATGGAATGCCGTTTCCCATTCCTGATATCCGGTGTAAAACAGCGCGCCTGGAAACCGCGGGTTGTTTCCCACATGGTCGTAATGCAGATGCGTATTGACAACAATCTCCACATCTTCCAGGCGCCAGCCAATCCGGGCAAGCGAGGCTTCCATGGTTTCCTCCGGCCCAATCTCGCATGGAACACAGTTTTGGGAAATCCATTGGCTGTCGTGGAGCCCGGTATCCACAAGGATTTTTCGCTCCCCGCCGGAAATGGCGGCGGCCCAGACGGGCTGACGAATCGGCGTTCGCTTTTGGATGCCGTCGAATGCCTTTTCCAACAGGAGAACGCCCATTTTTAATGCGGTCACGGTCAGAGCCACGTTTATCCCTCCTCCGGTGTAAAAGCGCTGCCGCAGGCAGCCGGCCCTACGATCCCGTGCCGCTTACTGCGGATGGAGACGACCCACATGGCCAGAATGGTAAACGCATAAGGAAGCATTTTTAAAATAACCGCCGGAATGCCCACGCCGATCCCCTGAAACTGATAGGCAAGGGATTCCACGCAGCCGTATAAAAATGCATAAATCATTGCGGTGGACGGCTTCCACATGGAGACGGTGACGACGGCCAGCGCAATCCATCCCCGTCCTCCGGTCAGCCCCTCCACCCAGGTCGGAACCGCTTTAAAGACCAGGTATGCGCCACTCAGGCCGGCCATAAAGCCGCCGAAGATCACTGCCAGATACCGCATCCTGTTCACATGAATCCCACGGGAATATGCCGCAGTCGGGTTTTCACCGCAGGCGCGCAGCCGCAGACCGGCCTGTGTTTTGAAGAGAAAGAACATCAGGGCGGGAACGAGGAGGTAAGTGAAATATACCATGAAATCCGTGTTGAAAAATACAGGGCCGATATAAGGAATTTTGGAGAGCAGCGGGATTGCATGGTTTTCCATGGAGACGCTCATTGCCTGTCCCAGGTAGTTTCGCCCGATAAAACCGCTGAGCCCGCTGGCAAACATGTTGAGCGCCAGGCCGCAGATGGCCTGATGAACACGAAAAGAAATTGAAAGGAAACCGTGAATTACCGCCAGACCGGCGCCGGCGGCCCCACCGGCCAGAAAACCCAGCGCCAGATTCCCGGTGTTCTGTGCGGTGATAAAGCCGCAAATGGCTCCGACCAGCATCAGGCCTTCCAATCCCAGATTCAGCGTGCCGGCACGTTGGTCTACAATTTCACCCATGGCGGTCAGGAGCAGGGGCGTGCCCTGCACCACCATAGAGGTCAAAACCCCCAATAAAATTGCCTCAAACATCGCTTGCCCTCCTGCTGCCCTTCAGCACGACCCGGTATTTTGTCAGTACGTCTCCCATGACCACAAAGAACAAAATTGCGCCCTGAAGCATCTGGACGCCTGTGGTCGGAAGGCCGATCCGCTGCATGGAACTGCCGCCCACCATCAGTGCGCCGAACAGGAAGGCGACCAGAATGCATGCCAGAGGATTCAATTGGGCAAGATAGGCCACCGTCATGCCGGAGAATCCCAAATCATTGGCGAACCGCGTGCTCAAGCGGTGCGTGATGCCGCAGACCTCGTTGGCGCCCACCATACCGCAGATGCCCGCGCTGATGAACATGCCCACAATGATGTATTTGTTTACAGAGATCCCTGAATAGAGCGCCACCTGCTGGGAACTGCCGATCAGTTTTGATTCAAATCCCCATGTGGTTTTCTGAAAAATCCACCAGCAGCCCAAGGCCAGAAACAGCGCGATGAATAATCCATAATGCAGCCGGGTGTTCCCCAATGTGGGAAGCTGGCCGTTGGACGCAAACATTTTTGAGACCATCGGCGTATAGGTGTCCGGATCTTTCAGGGGGCCCTGGAGCAGATAGTTGATGAACAGTGTTCCGATATAGTTCAGCATCAATGTGACGATCAGTTCGCTGACGCCCCATTTCAGCTTCAGGATCCCTGCAATCAGCCCGTAAAAACCTGCCGACACGAAGGCGGCCAAAAATGCGAGCAGCAAAGTGGCGGCAGTCGGTGTGGAAGCCGGGAGTGAGATAATGACCCATGTGGATACAGCGCCTGCAATGTAGATCTGCCCCTCGGCGCCGGCGTTCCACAGGCCCATACGGAAGGAGATGCAGCAGCCGACGGCAATCATGAGAAGCGGAATCATTTTCACGCCGGTTTCGCTGAGTGCATACACGGAACCGAAGCTGCCTTCAAACATGGCCGCATAGACTTCCAGCGGCCTTACGCCGCTGGCGCGAATGAATACGGCTGAAAACAGCAATCCCAGGATTACGGCAATCACCGGATTGACCATCCGCAGCCATTTGGGACACGACAGCCTTTTCTCCAATACCAAACGCGGAAGCTCATTTCTGGGTTTCATAATCATACCTTCCCATCTTTGTGCCGGCCATTGCCAGACCCAACGTTTCGCGCTCTGCTTGTTCAACCGGCATTTCCGCCGTGAAATTGCCTTCATACAGAACTGCTACCCGGTCTGCGCAGGAAAAAATTTCGTCCAGATCTTCGGAGACCAGCAGGATTGCTGCGCCGTTATTTTTTTCTTGAACCAATGTTCTGTGGATGAAGTCCGTTGCAAGAATGTCCAGGCCGCGGACCGGGTAGGCGGCAATGATAACGGCCGGGGCCTCTGCCGTTTCCCTTGCGAGGATCAGCTTCTGGGCGTTGCCTCCCGACATGCTTTTTACCAGGGCTTCCGGACCGTTGACCTTGATCTGAAAGGTGCCGATGAACTGCCGGGCCTGTTCCAACAGTTTTTTCCGGTTTAAAACCTTATGCCTGCAGAATTTCGGCTTGTAATAACAGCGGATGCTGGCATTTTCCAGCACGGACAGTTCTGCAATAAGGCCGGTGCCGTAACGGTCCTCCGGAATAAACGATACACCGGCATCCAGGATCTGCCGTGCGGTAAATTTCTCGATCCGCCCGCCTCTCAGCGTGACGGTTCCGGCTTCTTTTTTCCGCAGCCCGGTCAACGCTTCGCACAATTCCTTCTGCCCATTGCCGGAGACGCCGGCGATCCCGAGGATTTCACCGGCCCGGAGATCGAAGCTTAAATGATCAACCGCTTCCAGGCCCTTGTCGTTTCTTACACACAGATCCCGTACTTTCAGCACGACGTCGCTCACGGTGTTCTTTTGATTGATCCGTACCGTGCTGACTTCCTGGCCCACCATTTGCCGGGCCAGCTCCTGGGGCGTGGTCTCCTGCTTTGACATGGTGGCTACCGTTTCCCCGCCGCGGAGCACGGTGATACGGTCGGCGTACTCCATCACTTCGCTCATTTTATGTGTGATAAATATGATGGTACAGCCGTCGTCCGCCATTTTCCGCAGCGTTCGGAACAGCGCGGTTACTTCCTGCGGCGTCAGAACTGCCGTGGGCTCATCCAGTATTAAAATATCTGCCCCCAGATATAAGACCTTGATGATCTCAACACGCTGCTGTTCCCCCACTGAAAGCTGCCAAATATAGCTGGAGGGGGAAATTTCCAGGTCATACTTTTGGGCGATTGCCTGTACGCTTTTCTCGATCTTCCGCCGGCGCAGCACACGAACGGTATCCAGGCCCATTACAATATTCTCAGCGACGGTAAAGGGACGGATCAGTTTAAAATGCTGATAGATCATACCGACGCCGCAGGCGAGGGAATCTTTCGGCGCCCTCATGATCATTTTTTTGCCGCGGATGAGAATTTCTCCCTCATCCGGTCGCAGAACCCCTGTCAAAATGCTCATCAGCGTGCTTTTCCCGGCTCCGTTCTCGCCCAACAGTGCGTGTATTTCTCCTCGATAAGCCGTAAAATCCACACTGTTATTGGCAAGTGTGCCGGGAAACCGCTTTGTAATGTGTTTCATCTCTACTGTTGGTGCAGGCACGGCCAATTCCTCCCTCACCGAATAAATTTTTCGTGTTTTGAACCGGCGGCAGATCAGGTTTTGCTGCAGGCGGGCCGGGCCCCAGTCATACAGGAACAAGGCCCGGCCCGCTTTTCATTGGAAACCAGGGATGCGGCTTACTGGGTGCTGGTTACGCTTCCCACCACGTTATCCACCAGCCAGTCCATTACATACAAGTCTTCCCCTTTCAGGACTTCCCCTTCAGCGACTTTCAGATTTCCCTCATTGTCGTAAAGCGGCCCTTCAAACACCCATTTTTCATCGTTTGCAAACAGCTCCTGCGTCTCCTCCACCAAAGCGATGGTTTCCTGGCTGACGGCTTCGTTAAACTCGGCCAGGCGCATGGCGCCGTCGGCAAAGGTCAATTCATTCCAGCTGCCTTGGAAGGTGCCTGCGCGGACTTCCTCAATGGTCTTGGCCATCCAGGGGCCCCAATCCCAGATTGTCGCTGTAAGCTGCTTTGTGGGCGCGTATTCGATCATATCGTAATGCGAAGCGATGGCCCAAACGCCGCGCTCTTCCGCTGTCTGTACGGGGACGGCGGAATCCAGATCCTGTGTGATCACGTCGCAGCCCTGATCAATCAGCGTATTGGCACAGAGCCGGTCTGTAGCGGGATCGTAGAAGGAATTTGACCAAAGCAGATGGACCTTTGCGTCGGGATTCACTGCCTTTACGCCCAATGCAAAAGCATTGACCTGCTTGACGGGATCTGCAAACGGCATGCTGGAACAATATCCAATCATGTTGGATTCCGTGACGCTGCCCGCCACCATGCCGGCCAGGAATTTGGCGTCCTCCAGGCGCCCGATAAAAATAGACAGGTTTTCTGCCGTGTCATAGCCGGAGGCGTTCAGGAATACCACGTCCGGATGTTCTGCGGCGATTTCATGCATATATTCCAGGAAGGAGAACGACGTTCCGACCACGATGTTGCAGCCGTCGTTGATGAATTCGTTGAATACGCGAACAACATCGGAACCGTCCATAACGTTTTCCACGGAGACAGTTGTGACGTCCTCGCAGTTTTCCTCCACGTATATACGGGCATTGTCCAAGGTTTTCAGCCAGGCGGAACTGTTGACGACGCCGTTGAATGCGAAACCGATTTTCACAGGCATTACGCCTCCGTCGTCTGACGGCGCCGGCCCGTCTGTGCCGGAAGGCGATGCATCCTGACCGGCGTCGGAGCCGGCCGGCCCGCTGCAGGCGCTGAGCGTAAATGCAAGGCATAGAATGACGGCAAGAAGCAGAGCGAGTTTTCTTTTCATGATGTTCCTCCTTTGTTCGTGTAAGCTGAGACTGTTGACCATCCTTATTTTACATTGTCTGATTTGATCATTACATCATGCTAAAGCAAGAAAAATGGAGCTGTTTTTTGTAGAATTGCACAATCTGCAGAAAATAACACGATATAATTTTGCAGATTTGTATTTTCATGGGAATTTCGCTTCCCGCCAGCGAAGGGCCGCCTTTAAACCCTCCTGCTCTACGATCCGGTCGAACTCCAAAGCTTCCCCGTCCTTTGAGAGCAGAACATGGACGGCGTGATCCCTGCTGAGCGTCAGTGCTTCACGGACATTCATCAATTCGTAGGCCCGGTTGATCAGGCGCTTGTTTTGGTTTGGCGTTCCCAGCGGGAGGCGCGCCAGTTTTTTGGCCAGATTCAGAACGGCCTGTTCCAGGGATTCCAGAGGGACCATCTGATTGATCAGGCCCAGTTCCAGGGCCCGCTCAGCGCTGATCGGTTCACCGGTCAGCAGAATCTGCTTGCAGAGTTTCATTGTTGTCAGCCAGGGCAGCAGCAGAAACATGCAGGTGCCGGCAAAAAGGACTTCCGGTTCTCCGAACTGGGCGTTTTCTGCTGCGATTGTCAGATCACAAGCCATTGTCAGATCGAAGCCGCCGCCCAGGCAATGCCCCTGCACCTGCGCGATTACCGGCTTTTCCATGTCCCAGATTGTCATAAACGTCTTCCATGCATTGGAAAAATGCCCGTTCCAGTCGGCCGGTGTGACCTTTGGCGTCTGGTCTGCCGACACGTCGAAACCTGCGGAAAATGCGCGTCCGTTCCCTTTGAGGATCACCACCCTGATTTGCTCGTCCGCATCCGCATCAAGCAGGGCTTCCCGTACCTCCGTGAGCATCTGATCGTTGAGAGCGTTCAGCTTTTTCGGCCGGTTCAGCGCAATGGAGGCAAAGCAGTCTTTTTTTTCATAAATTATAAAATCCAATTTTTCCACCGCCTAATTCAGAATGATCCTCCCGTCCAGCGCGCAGCAGCCCTCGCCCTCCGGAAAGACCACGATTGGATTGATGTCCAGTTCGGAGAACAGGTTCTGACCATCGATTGCCAGCTGCCCCAGCCGCACGATTGCGTCAGCCAACGCCTCCAGATCCCGTGCCGGCTGGCCGCGGAACGCGTCCAATACCCTGGCGCCGGGGATGGCGCGGATGAATTCCAGCGCAGTTTCCCGGTTAAACGGCGGCAATGCCAGCTTCACCATGTTCAGCGCCTCCACCATAATGCCGCCCAATCCCAGCATGACGACAGGCCCGAACTGCGCGTCCTGCTTGACGCCCAGAATCAGCTCAACGCCGGACGGCGCCTGCCGGCTTATGACAACCCCCTTCAACGCTGCGTCCGGCCGTTTGGCCGCAACGGTTTCCATCATATGGCCGAATGCCCTGCGGACTGCGTTTCCATTGGAAAGGTTCAGTATGACGCCGCCTGCGTCGGATTTATGGATGATATCCGGCGATTCGATTTTCATTACAACGGGAAAGCCGATCTCTTCGGCGGCCGCAGCAGCTTCCTCAGCGGAAACGGCCAGCCTCTCCTTTGTCACGGGGATGCCGTAGTCAGCCAGCAGCCGCTTGGTTTCCCGCTCGCCCAGATAAGCTGTTCCGGCCGGCAGGGATTGGATTGCAGCTGAAACGCGCGCCGGATCCGGCAGTCCGGCTTCGGGTCGGGTTTTGTTCTGCTGCGCATAATACCAGTTCATATGGGAGACGGCCAGCAGTGCCGTACCCATGGATTGAAGAAGCGGAAGCCCCGCTTCCTCAATGTGACAGGTAATGCCCCTGTGGAACCCGGCCGCCACATTGGAGGTATAGATCACCGGCTTCTCGGTAATTTTGGAGCATTGGGCGACTGCACGGGCGATTGTGGTATAGTAACTGACCTGGCCCTGATCAAATGACGCCTGGGATTGCTGCATCACAATCAGAGAGTCCACATTGGGGTCGTCCGCCAGCATGCGGAGGCATTCGGAAAGCCGCTCTTCAAACCCGGTTGGCCGCCAGCCGGCGCCGGCGTCATAAGGGTTCATCACAGGCACCAGTTCGCCCAGGCCCATGTGCCTGCGGACGGCCGACTTGGTTGCGTCGGTAAATTCTGCAAGGTTTAAGTGCAGCCGCTCGCACATATCCGCACAAATTCCCAACTCTCCGCCGGAAATACTCGTCAATGCAATTCTGGGCCCCTTTGGCCGGCGCACTTTGCTCAGGAGCTCTACGGTTTCAAACATCTCATCAAGATCGTAGACCTGAATGACGCCCGCTTTTTCCATAGCCGCCTCATTGACGCGCCCGGAACCTGCCAGGGATCCGGTGTGGCCTTTGGAGATCCGGCTTCCGCGGTCGGTCAGGCCGACTTTCAGGGCAACAATCGGCTTGCCTGCCTCCAGTGCCCGGGAAGCCAGTTCCATAAACCGCTTCGGATGGCGGATCCCTTCCAAAAACATGGCGATTACCCTGGTGTCAGGGTCATGGATGTAGTATTCCAGCAGGTCTTCGGCGGCAATGACCATCTCGTTTCCGGTGGAGACGACATAAGAGAATCCAAAGTTGTGCCCATTGTTTAACAGGGCGATTGAAACAGAACCGCTTTGGGAGATCGCCCCGACGTTCCCGGCATGGAGACAATCCGGCACGCCTGCCCCGTAGATGTACACGCTGTCTTTCACATTTGCATATCCCAGGCAGTTGGGCCCGATTACCCCGACGTTATGTGCTTCACAAAGCGCTTTCAATTCTTTCTGGCGTGCCTTGCCCTCTTCGCTTGCCTCGCCAAAGCCTGCGGCGTTGATCACAAAATGCTTGACGCCGCAGGCGATCCCCTGGCGTACCACGTCCAGAATTGACGCGGCCGGAATCGACAGCGCCGCCACGTCAACAGGTTCCGGAACCTCCTCCAGGCTTCTGTAGCATCTCTGGCCGAAGACCGTTTCCCGTTTGGGATTAACCAAGTAAATCTTTCCGGAAAAGCCCCGGCTGTTGTTGTTTCTCAGCACCTTGTCAGTAAAATCACTTCGTTCGGATGCGCCGACAATGGCGATTGTCCTGGGATTTAAGAGCGCGTGCAAATCTAGTTTCATGACACCTGATCGTCTCCTTTTTGATTGTCATACATCAAAGCGGCTGTTTATCCATTGGAAAGCCGCTTTCATCCCCTGCTCTGAACCGATTTTGTCGAATTCCGCACGGAGCTTGGTTTCCGTGAGCTTACTCAGCAGAAACAGGTCCCAGCCCCAATCGCCTGTTTCACGGAAGCCCTGTGCATCAATGGCCTTGTTGATGATTCGCTTTGTCATGCGCATGGTTTCCTCCGGCATTCTTGCGAGCTTCACCGCCATGCGCCGCGCTTCGGTTTCCAGCTGATTCCTTGGAACAACCCGGTTGATCAGGCCGATTCGCTGCGCTTCCCAGGCGTCGAATTTTTCTGCCAGCAGCAGGATCTCCTTCGCCTTGCGCGCCCCGACCAGCCAGACCGTATTGGGTTTCGGCACCAGGGAATAGCGCATTTCAGTCAGGCCAAACACCGCGTCGTCTGCCGCTATGATCAGGTCGGCCAGGTTTGCCAGTTCGTAGCCGCCGCCCAGGCAGTATCCCTGTACAGCAGCCACCACTGGCTTGGGGAAATCCCACAACCGCAGCATGATATCATGCTGCCGCTGAATGCCTTCCCACTGCTCAAACACGCCGCTATCCTCCTCTTCCGAGGACGCCTTCAGGTCAAAACCGGCACAGAAAGCGCGCCCCTCGCCGCAGAGCAGCAGCGCGCGCACGGCGCTGTCGCATTGGAGTGCGCTCAATACCCTGTCCAGCTCCTCCCAGATCACTGCGGTCAGCGCGTTGAGCTTTTCCGGACGGCTGAGCGTAATGGCCGCCACGCCGTCGGCGACAGATAATTTGAAATTTGTATATTCCATGCTTCCTCCTCATCGGCCACGGAAGACAGGCGGGCGTTTTTCCAGAAATGCGCGCATACCTTCCTTTTGATCTTCGCTGCTGAAACAAAGCCCCATGGCCCGGTCTGCAATCGCGTTGGCGGTGGGAGGTGCGGAAGCGGCCGCGCCGATCGTCTGCTTGATCAGCCGGATCGGCAGCGGGGCGTTGGCGGCAATGGTTTGCGCCAGCTGCATGCAGACGTCCTCCAGGGCTTCCGGCTCCACCACCTGGTTGACCAATCCGATCCGCAGAGCCTCCTCGGCGGTGATTGCCTGTCCGGTGAACATCATCTCCTTTGCGCGGGCCATTCCAATTGCGGAAGCAGTCCGATGGAGCCCGCCCCAGCCCGGCAGAATCCCCAACCGGACTTCCGGGTATCCGAACTTTGCCCGGCGGGATGCGATGCGCAGGTCACAGGCCATGGCCAGTTCCAGGCCGCCGCCGAGGCAGTGGCCGCCAATCGCCGCGATTACCGGCTGCGGAAGGTCTGCCAGGGCCTGGAATGCCCAGAAGCCCAGATCACAGAATCGCTCCGACTGCGCAGGGGAGTTGTGCAGCATTTGAGCGATATCTGCACCGGAAGCAAAGGACTTTGGGCTTGTACTGCCGACAATCAGCACCCTGATTTCCGGATCTGCCGCAACGGCGTTTACTTTTTCGAGCAGCAGCTTCAGGCTTTCTTCATCCAGTGCATTGAAGGTTTGCGGACGGTTCAGCCGCAATGTTGCGATATGCCCTGCAGACTGCAGCAAAACAGTTTCTCCCATATCAGTTTGCTCCCTCCCAGACGGCGTAAGCCTGACGTGCGATGACGACTTCTTCATTCGTTGGCACCACATAAACGGCGATGGGCGAATCGTCGGCGGAGATGCGTGACTCCGGGCTGTTGGACTGGTTGCGTTCTTCGCTCAGACGAATCCCCAGCGGCTCCATTCCCGACAGAATGCGGCTTCGGATCCCGGCGCTGTTTTCCCCGATCCCTCCGGTAAAAACAATGGCGTCCGTTCGGCCGAGCAGGGCCATATATTGGCCCAGATAGCGTTTCACATCATAACAGTAAACGTCCAAAGCCAAGCGCGCCCGCCGGTTTCCGGCTGAAGCGGCTGCTTCCAGTTCCCGGATATCGTCGCTGAGGCCTGAAAGGCCTTTCAGGCCGCTCTCATGGAACAGGGTCCGGTCAAGTTCATCCGGAGTGAACCCCTTTTTCAGCAGATGGAAAACGGCATAGACGTCCAAATCCCCGGTTCTTGTCCCCATGGCGATACCGGACTGGGGCGAAAAGCCCTGCGTGGCGCCTATGGAGATTCCGTCCCGCAGTGCACACAGGGAGGAACTGCCGCCCAAATGGCAGGAAATCGCATGGAACCCGGATGGATTCTGAATCTTCAGCAGCTGCTGAAGGCGCGTGTTGATGTAACTGTGAGAAGCGCCGTGGAATCCGTAGCGTTGGATCCCATATTGCTCCCTCCACGCAAACGGCACGGCGTAATACTGCATCTCCTCCGGCGCATCCTTATGAAACGCTGTCTCAAAGACTGCAATCAGTGCCGTTTCAGGAAGCGTGGCTTGAAAAGCCCTGATCAGATCGACATAGATGCGGTTGTGCAGGGGGGCCACGGTAATGTATTCCTCCAGCGCTTCCATCACGCGGCTGTCGATGATACAGGGATCGACAATGGAACCTCCGTGTACAGTCTTAAAGGCGACCGCGTCCAGATCCTGCTCTGACGACAATACGCCGCAGTCTGCCAAAAGCGATACAGCCAGGCGGGCGCCCGCGAGGAAATTGGCTACCGGCCGGGTCAGGCGGCGGCGCTCCGTGCCCCGGGTCACGGTTATGACGGCCTGGTCCGAGCCGATCTTCTCCATCTTGCCCGTCAGAAGCTCCCGCTCTTCCGGCATTTGATAGAGCCGGAATTTCAGAGAGGTGCTGCCGGCGTTACAGGACAGCAGTTTCAAGTGGCTCCCTCCTTGTAATCATAAAATCCACGCCCGGTCTTTCTGCCCAGGCGGCCCGCTTCCACCATTTTTTTCAGCAGGGGATTGGGGCGGAATTTAGGATCGCGGAATCCGTCATAGAGCGTTTCAATCACATGCAGCATGGTATCGGCCCCGCAAAGATCGATCAGTTCTGCCGGACCCAGCTGCGCGTTGGTTCCAAGCTTCATGGCCGTATCGATATCCTGGGGGGACACTCCCTCCGCGATCAGCTGCAGCGCTTCGTTCCAGGTGTGCGAAGCGACGCGGTTTACAATAAAACCGGGCCGGTCCGGGGCCTGGACAACTGTTTTTCCCAACTGCCCTGCCAGGCGGCAGGCAGCCGAAAACGTCCCGTCCGAGGTATCGACGCTGCGGATGACTTCCGCCAGTTTCTGAATCGGTACGGGGGTGAAAAAATGAAGCCCAATGACGCGGTCCGGCCTCTTTGTGGCCCTCCCCAGTGCCGCAATGGAAAGGGTGGAGGTATCAGACGCAAAGATGGTCTCCGGGGGGCATAGCTTGTCCAGCTGGGATAAAAGCTCCTGCTTCGCGGCGAGATCCTCGGTGATTGTTTCCAGCACAAAGGCGGCGCTGCGGCCTGCCGACAGGTCTGTGGAAACCTGGATCCGCTCCAGTGCTGCGGCCGCCTCTTCCCGTGTGATCAGCCCGTCCTTCGCCATTTGTGACAAATCCCGCCGGGCATTGGACAGGCCTTTGTCCAGCGACTCTTTTCGGCGGCTGGTCATTACAACCTGAAATCCGCCCAGAGCACACGCCGCCGCGATCCCATATCCCATGGTCCCGGCCCCGGCCACCAGGATCCGCCCTTCTGAAACGGCCCTGTCCGGCGCTTTCTCACGCCTGTTCGTCATATGCATAAAAGCCCCGTCCTGTCTTGCGGCCCAGGTTGCCGGACTCCACCATTTTTACCAGAAGCGGGCAGGGGCGGAATTTGGGATCCCGATATCCCTCCCACAGGGCGGTCATGGTGGCAAGAACCGTGTCCAAACCGGCAAAATCTGCCGTTGCCAACGGGCCCATGGCCATATTGGTTCCCAAAGTCAGAGCGGTATCCACGTCCTCTGGAGAGACGCCCTCCATGACCAGGAACATGGCTTCGTTCCACATGGGGACCGCAAGGCGGTTGACAATGAATCCCGGGTAGTCATTGCACAGTACGCTTGTCTTGCCGATCCGAACAGCAAAATCCTGCATAAAGGCAACGACCGCCTTGTCCGTCCTCAGGGAAGGGATGATTTCGACCAGCTTCATGACCGGGGCGGGGATGAAGAAATGCAGCCCGATGCAGCGCTCCGGACGCTTTGTCGCGCCGCCCAGCGCCGCAATGGAAAGCGTGGAGGTGTTGCTGGCGATAATGGCGTCGGGGCCGCAAACGGCATCGATCTGAGAAAAGACCTTCTTTTTCAGATCCAGATTTTCGCTGACTGCCTCGATTACCAGGGCTGCACGCATTCCGTCTGCCAGCTCCAGCGTCGGGTGAATCCGGGAAAGGATCGCTTCTTTTTGTTCCGCTGCAAACTTCCCTTTTGCTACCAGCTTTGACAGCTGGCGGTCCAGGCGTTCCAGGGAACGGTCCAAAAATTCCTGCCGGATATCCACAAGCAAAACGTCAAAACCCGCCTGAGCGCAGGTCTGCGCAATTCCTGTGCCCATCAGCCCGGAACCGACCACCATAACTTGTTCCATACTTATGCATCTCCTTTTCACATACACGAACTTCAAACGGCCACCCGTTTTTCCCTACCACCATTATATCGGGCCATCGGATGATATGCATTGGCCCTGGAAACGATCTTGCTCCATGTTCATTGTCATAATGCACTATGATTTTTAAAAAATGAGGCTTAATTTCGACGTTCCTTGTTGCAATCTACAATGAGAGAGAATATGATAGAAAAAAGTGCGTTCTGTAAAACGCGGAAATGGAGGCTGTATATGAAGTTTCTGCATCGTGATATTGCTGACATTGCCGTCAGTAAGCTTCGGGAACTGGTGCCATTCGAGCTGGCCATGATGGATGATCACGGCATGATCCTCTCCAGTACCCGCGCGGAATTGGTCGGCAGCATCAGCCCTGCTGCGCAGCAGTGCCTGGTGGGATGCACCAACATCCGGGTTTCCAGCCAAAGCACCATGGATGTCGGCGGCTTTTACTCCGTGCTCTGCCTGGAGGAGGTTCCGATCGGGGCGATTGCCGTATATGGGGAAGTATCGGAAACGGAGCCGTATGTGAATTTGACCTGCACGACTGCAGAGCTGCTTGTACTGCAGGCGCAATCTTTGCGGAAAAAACAGATGAAGGGCCAGTCGATCAACGATTTCATGCATGAATGGCTGTTTCAGGCGAAGGAGTACACGACTTCCTTCCTGAACCGGGGGAAGGCGCTGGGAATCCATGTGGACAAGCCATACTTCCTTGTGCTTTTTCAGCATGATTGCCCCGACATTGACGAGCTGCTCCCGCTGATCCGCGCCAATTGCCTCCAGCCGCTGGATTTATGGGTCAAGGTCAACAGCCGGATTCTGGCTGTCGCAACCTGTGACTCTGAGCATTATCACAATATGATTCATGAAATGCAGCTGCTGTTTTCCAGCGCGGTCGGTATTGGCAACGTTACGGATATCATTTACAAATCCCTGACACAGGCGCTGGAAGCGCTCCGCTTCGGGCCTGTGTTTGCTCCGAATACGTCAATTTATCATTACCGTGATTTCAGTTTTATTCATCAGCTGTCCAATATCGGCACGCCGGAAATGCTGCAGGAAATGGAGACGCTGGAAGCGGAAGGGAGAGGCGTGGATATGATCGGAACGCTTCTGACATTTGTGGAATGCAGCGGCGAGATTACTCCGACTGCACAGGCGTTGTTCATTCACAGGAACACACTGAAGTACCGACTGGACAAAATTTTTGAAATTACAAAAAGAGACCCCCAAAACCTTGAGGATCTCTTCTATTTGTACACTGCGGTTGTGCACTATTTGCTGGTAAAGCGTGGCCTGGATGCGCCGCAATATACCATGACTGTGATTTGAGACTCAGCGCGTCAGAAGCACTTGCTGAGCAGGTTTTCAGCCTGGGCTGCCGTCATATTCCCTTTGCCGGGGTGCTGCCGGACTGCTTCCAAGATCTGCGGAAGATGCGCCCTCTGTACACCCAGTTCCGGCAGTGTGGTCGGCAGTCCCCAGCTTTTATACAGGCTGCGCAAACAATCGATTCCCAATTGCCCGAGCTCCCGGTCTGTCATGCCGGGCGCCTGCTGAATGCCGAATACTTCCCTTGCAAACCGGGCTGTCTTGACAGGGTTTTCTTCATTTGCCGTCTCGCAGCAGGCGGGCAGCATCACGGCCATGCCCTTCCCATGATGGGTATCGCTGACGGCGGTGATCCCTGCCAATACGAGATGGCCGGGCCAGCTGCTCACCGGATGTGCTCTGCGGCCCAGGTTTCCAAGGCCGTCAATGGCCAGAGAGGCGCACCAGCATAGCCTGCCGCGCAGTTCCAGGTCATCCGGCCGGTTCAGTACGTCCTGACAGGAGATGATTGTTCGGACCAGGCCCTCCACGTACTGATCCTGGAATGGTTCGTCAGAGAAATCAAAGAAATATGCCTCAGCAGCGTGGGAAATCGCGTCGGCCATCCCTGCTGCCGTCAGGCTTCTGGGGACAGTCACATGCAGCTCCGGATCCAGGATTGCAAATTTGGGATAGTTCAGAAAACTGAAGCAATCCCACTTTGCATGCGGTTCGGAACGGTCATAGGAGACGACGGCCGTATCATCGGTCTCGGATCCCGTGCCGGCAATGGTTGTTGCGACACCCACAGGCAATGCGGCTTTGGGCGTTCGCCGGCCGCAGAAAAAGTCCCAAACGTCTCCGCTGTCTGCGGCTCCCAGTGCAATCGCTTTGGCTGTATCAATACAGCTCCCTCCGCCCACGGCAATTACAAGTTCGATATGCGCGTCTTTGGCAAGGGCAATGCCTTCGTCGATTTTAGTGAGGCGGGGATTTGAGGCGATACCCTCCAGTTCAAGGACGGTGATTCCCTCCGCTTCGAGATACCGGAGCGCCCGCCGGTAGATTCCCAGTTCCTCCAGAGGGCCGGCGTCCTTTACCAATAAGGCTTTCCGCCCCCAGGCTGCAGCCTCGGCCCCCAATTTTGAAAACTCTCCTGCGCCATAAATCACTTTTGTCGGCTTACAATAGCAAAACTTTTCCATATACCGCTCCTCACTGATGCAATCCGTCTAAATCAAATGCCTGGCGCAGTCCCGCAATATCCTCCGGAGCACCCACTGCACTGAGGCCGCCGTCCACCTGCAATACTGTCCCGGTGATATACCGTGCGGCATCCGAGGCCAGGAAAACAACCGGCTCCCCCAAATCCTCCGCATAGCCGTTCCGCCGTAAAGGCACGAAGCGGTGCGTATCGGCATAAAAGGAATCCTTCTTTTCCGCAGCGGCATCCGGACAGGTGACGTTGATAATGCCGGGGGCGAAGCCGCATACACGAATTCCGGCCGGCCCGAGTTCCATGGCGAAGGACTGGATGATTCGGTTCATGCCAGCTTTCAGCGCGCCATATATACAGTCGTCTGTGTGAGCGCTGTAGGCCCGGACGCTGGTATTGATCAGGATGCATCCTGCGATGCCGGCCTGAAGGAAATACCGCGCAGCGGCTTGTGCGCCGAGGATCATACCGCGAAAATTTACGCTGTATAATTTGTCCATCAGCTCCACTGTCATGCTGGTCAAAGCCTCCTTGGCGAAAAAGCCGGCGTTGGCCACAAACACATCCAGACGCCCTAAGGCGGCAACAGCCTCCCTGACCAGGCGCCCCGGTACCTCCGGATCGCCGGTGTCGCCCTGGATTGCACAGCACCGGACTCCCAGGCATTCTGCCTGGCGCATGACCTGGGCGGCGGCTTCCCGGGAACCGTTGTAGTGAACTGCCACATCATAACCGGCCCGGGCGAACGACAGGGCAATTTCCCGCCCGATCCCCCTGCTGGAGCCTGTAACCAAAACTGCCTTTCCGTTCCTGCTCATTGTTCCAACGCCTCCTTGCTGAATTGCACTGCATCGCTTTCCTTCATCATACCCTGCCGCAGGTTTAAAAACTATGGCCGAATGCATGATTTTTTTGTATCATACTGGCGGTTTGCACAAAATGATCCCGGCCTATCCTCTGTTTTGACAGGGATGAGGCCGTTTTTTTGTCAGTTTTGACATTGCAGGGCCGCCTGAATGACAGGTATACTAAACAAAACGATTTGAATTATGGAGGGAATCAGAACTATGGGACAGAAGGATATAGTCATTGTCAGCGGCGTCCGTACTGCCGTCGGAAGTTTTATGGGATCCCTTTCTTCGGTAGACCAGATTGACCTGGCGGGCCTGGTGATTCAGGAAGCTGTTCGCCGGGCGGAGATCCCGCCGGAAGCCGTCGATGAAGTGATTGTGGGCAATGTGGGGCAGATTGCTGAAAGCGGTTTCCTGGCCCGGGCTGCTATGCTCAAAGCAGGCCTTCCGATTGAGACCACGGCTTATTCAGTCAACCGCCAGTGCGGGTCTGGGCTGCAGGCAATCGTGGATGGGTCTCTGGAACTTCTGACCGGCAACGCTGATATTGTTGTTGCCTGCGGCACGGAAAATATGAGCCGGCTTCCCTATTATGTCAAAGGCGCCCGCGAAGGGCTGCGTATGGGGCACCAGACGCTGGAAGACGGTCTCATAGATATTTTGACGTGGCCCCTGGGGCCGTATCATAACGGGACCACAGCGGAAGCGGTGGCCCGGAAGTACCGGATCAGCCGTGAAGATCAGGATATGTTTGCGCTGCAGAGCCATGAAAAAATGCTGGCTGCAATGGACCGCGGAAAGTTTCGGGGCCAGATTCTCCCTGTAGAGGTCAGCCGGAAAAAAGAAAAATTCCTGTTTGACACGGATGAACATGTCCGCCGGGGCCTTACCATGGAAAAGCTGGCGAAGCTCCGCCCTGCATTTCAGGAAGGCGGTACGGTTACGGCGGCGAATTCCTCAGGGATCAATGACGGCGCGGCAGCTGTGGTGCTGATGACCAGAGAAAGGGCGGAGGCTCTGGGCTGCAAGCCGAAAATGGAATTGCTGTCGTATGCTGTGGCAGGCAATGAACCGGAGTATATGGGATTTGCGCCCGCGCTGGCCACGCGGAAACTGCTCGGGAAAGCCGGCCTGGCTGTGGAGGATCTGGATCTGATTGAGCTGAACGAAGCGTTTGCCTCCCAGTCGCTTGCCGTAATCCGCGAGCTGCGGCTCCCCATGGAAAAAGTCAATATTTACGGCGGAGCAATCGCCATGGGGCATCCCGTAGGGACCAGCGGCTGCCTGCTGCCGGTCAAGCTGATGTACGCAATGAATGACACCGGCGCCAGCCTGGGATTGGTGACCATGTGCATCGGAGGCGGGCAGGGGATTGCAGCCCTGTTCCGAAACCTTCAATAACTTTCCCTGCAATGAGATCCGGCGCAGCCTCTCCGGTACGGCTGCAGAGAACGGCGGGACCTGAAAACCGGAAGCGCTTTGAAACGCGGCACCGTGGTACGGTGCCGCGTTTTGGGTTTTTATGGGCAAGCGCAGAAAAAATGGTTTGTGAAGAGAATTTGCATTCCTGTGAAAATCCTGCTATAATAATTTGATTTTTCTTGCAAGGGACTGAAGCATATGGGCTGTTTTGCCGGAGAATACGCCGTGGCGGTGATCGGCGCAGGCCATGCCGGTATTGAGGCCGGCCTGGCCTGCGCCCGGCTGGGACTGAAGACGGTGGTATTCACCATCAATCTGGACGCCGTGGGCAATATGCCCTGCAACCCCGCCATCGGCGGCACGGGCAAGGGGCATCTGGTGCGGGAGCTGGACGCGCTGGGCGGCGAGATGGCCAGGGCGGCCGACGCCTGCTGCATTCAGTACCGCATGCTCAACCGCGGCAAGGGGCCTGCCGTCCACTCCCTGCGGGCGCAGGCGGACCGGCGCAAATACCAGGAGTATATGAAGCATGTGCTGGAGCGGCAGGAGCGCCTGGAGCTGAAACAGGATCTGGTCACGGAGATCCGGACGGAGAACGGCGCGGTCAGCGCCGTAGTCACGCGCCTGGGCCTGGAATACCGCGTCCGGGCGGCCGTTGTCGCCACGGGCACCTATCTCGACAGCCGCGTCATCATTGGAGAAACCGCCTATGCGTCCGGCCCGGACGGCATGCACGCCGCCCTGGGCCTGTCCGGCTGCCTGCAGCGGCTGGGCCTCTCCCTGCGGCGCTTTAAGACCGGTACGCCGCCGCGCCTCAACGCCCGCAGCGTCGATGTTTCCCGCATGGAGGTCCAGCGCGGCGACGACTGTCCGGAGCCCTTCTCGTTCTCTGCGGAGACGGCGCCGGCCAACCGTGCCGTCTGCTACCTGACCTATACCAACGAGCGCACCCATCAGGTCATCCGGGACAATCTCTCCCGTTCCCCGCTGTTTTCCGGCGTCATTACCGGCGTCGGCCCCCGGTACTGCCCTTCCATAGAGGACAAGGTGGTCCGGTTTGCCGAAAAGCCGCGGCATCAGCTGTTTGTGGAACCCTGCGGCCTGAATACGGACGAGCTGTATCTGCAGGGATTTTCCTCCAGCCTGCCGGTGGATGTGCAGATGGAGATGCTGCACACTGTGGCCGGGCTGGAGCATGCGGAAATGATGCGTCCCGCCTATGCCATCGAGTATGACTGCGTCGATCCCACGGAGCTGCTGCCGACGCTGGAGTCCAAAAAGGTCTCCGGCCTCTACGGAGCCGGGCAGTTCAACGGATCCTCCGGCTATGAGGAGGCGGCTGTCCAGGGCTTTGTGGCCGGCGTCAATGCGGCGCTGAAGCTCAAAGGCGAGCCGCCCATGATCCTGAGCCGGTCCGAGTGCTATATCGGCACGCTGATCGACGATCTGGTGACCAAGGGGACCAACGAGCCGTACCGCATCATGACTTCCCGCAGCGAGTACCGGCTTCTGCATCGCCAGGACAATGCGGATCAGCGCCTTTCCTCCGTCGGGCACAGGATCGGGCTGGTATCCGGCGCGCGTCTGGCGGCGGTGGAAGAAAAGTATGCCGCCGTGGCCCGGGAGATCGCCCGCATGGAGGCGCGGGGAATTCCCGCCTCCCCCGCGCTGAACGGGATGCTGTCTGCGGCCGGCGAACAGCCGGTAAAGACTTCGGCGCGGCTGGCCGACCTGCTGCGCCGGCCCGCCGTAACCTATGGGATGTTGGCTCCGTTTGACCCGGAACGGCCCGCGCTTCCGTCTGCCGTGACCGAACAGGTGCAGATTCAGGTCAAATATGCCGGCTACCTGGCCCGGCAGCAGAAACAGGTGGAGGAGTTCCGCCGCGCCGAAACGCGCCTGCTGCCGCCGGACATGGACTATGGGGCCATCGGCGGCCTGCGGCTGGAGGCGCGCCAGAAGCTGGCGGCCATCCGCCCGCTGAATATCGGACAGGCTTCCCGGATTTCCGGCGTCAGCCCTGCGGATATCGCCGTGCTCCTCATCTGGCTGGAGCAGGACAAGGCTGCGGACAGCCGCAGCGGGAGGCGCGGAGAATGAAGGTGAAACAGTTTGTAATGGCGTACGGTGTGGATCATGACCGGCTCCGCGCCATTCTGCCGGAGGGCTTCCGCTCTCTGCGGCCGGTTCTCCGGATTAACGCCGAGATTCGGGACGGCGGCGCAGGGGCAGTGGAATTCAACACGGCCGCCGAAGCCGGCGGAATAAAGGGATGGCTGAATATCGGGCTTTGGGATCAGGTGCCCGCAGCGGAATCCGGAAAGACCACCGTCTTTGAAACGCCGTTCCTGAAGCTCTCCTTCACCCGCACCGGGATTGCAGGAGGCTGTCCGGCGGAGCAGGATGACGGGGGCTGCTTCTTCCCCGGGAAGACGCCCGCAGTCAGGCCGCCGGAGAAGATAACGGCCGGAAAAGAATTTTGCGACTGCAGCTTTGCATGGCGCTTCAGCGGCGGCGCCCACGGATGCAGCGTGGGAAAGACGCTGCCTGCCGTGCCGGCGGAGGTTCGGATCCGCTATCCCCGGCAGGCGTTCACGGCAGAACATGCCGCGGCCATCCCCTGCGTGCAGGTGCTGGGCGCCTATGTTGTCCAATTTACGCGCTGAACCTGCACGCCGGAACGAGAAAATACAGACGAACGATCGTCTCAGGAGGAATTCCCATGCTGTTTGACTCGCATGCCCACTACGATTCCACCCGGTTTGACAGCGACCGGCACCAGCTGCTGGCATCCATGCCCGACTGCGGCGTTGGCCGGATCCTCAACGCCGGATGCGACCTGGCCTCCAGCCGGGCCGCCGCGGCGCTGGCCCATCAATATGGGTTTCTCTGGGCTGCTGTCGGATCCCACCCCGATGACGCCGACCACGTGGACGACGCGCTGCTGGAGGAATACCGGCGGCTTGCCGCCGACGAACGTGTGGTGGCCATCGGGGAAATCGGTTTGGATTACCATTACGAGGACGTTCCGCGGGAGATTCAGAAACAGGCGTTTATCCGTCAGCTGGAGCTGGCCAGGGAACTGCAGCTCCCGGTGATTGTCCACGAGCGGGAGGCGCACGGCGACGGCATGGAGATCATCCGCCGCTATCCGGAGGTGACCGGCGTGTTTCACTGCTATTCCGGGTCGCTGGAAATGGCCAGGGAATTGGTGAGCCTGGGGTGGTACGTGGGGTTTACCGGCGTTCTGACGTTTAAAAATGCCCGCAAAGCGCTGGAGGTGGCGGAAAATGTCCCGCTTTACCGGCTCCTGCTGGAAACCGACTGCCCTTATATGGCGCCGGAACCGTTCCGGGGGCGGCGCTGCGATTCGGGCATGCTGCACCGTACGGCGGAAAAGCTGGCGGAACTGCGCGGCGTAAGCCCGGAGGAGATTGCCCGGATCACCTGGGAAAATGCCTCCAGGCTGTTTCGGATTAAACTTTAAAAACAGCCGTCAAAATCCGGTTGAATTTTGCAAAAGAATCTGCTATACTATAGCTACAGCAATTTGCTGCAGCCAACGCAGGGTTAGTACATCGGTAGTGCATCGGCTTCCCAAGCCGAGAAGGCGGGTTCGATTCCCGTACCCTGCTCCAGAAAACAGCCCCTGGATTCTCAATGGATTCAGGGGCTGTTCCCTGTATTCATGCGGCTTTCCGCGTATTCCACAGCTTACCGTTGTTCCGCATGCAGCAGCGGAGCTTTTTTACGCAGAGTTGCACACGCAACTGCACACGGCGATCACCACAGGCAAACCGTCAAAAAACCAGCCGGGATTACGCCCAGCTGGTTTTCTGTTTGCAGATGAATGTCGCTGGCTTTGCCGGTGGTGCGGAAAAGTGATACTAAGCGGGCAGAAAAGTTCCGATGATAGGGCGAAAGCAGAACCGCCGACCGCAGACGCAAACAGGATCAAGGGAGGCCGCCCCAATGGGCAGCAGCGGTTCAGCAACGCACAAAATGGGATTGTAAAGATAGCATATTTTAGATATCATTTTGGTAGAGGAATCACACGCTTGTGCTTATTCCGCCTGAGGGTTATCATAAGAAAAAGCAAATTGGAAGTTCAGGAGGTTTTCATATGGGAAGATTGAGCGGCTTTTGTACTTGCAAAAACCTGGAATGTCCACTTCATCCAACCAAGCATGATAATGGATGCGCTCCCTGCATTGCAAAAAATTTAAAACTGGGAGAAATGCCAAACTGCTTCTTTAACAAAATAGAAGGGGCAGAGAACAGAACGGGAGATACGTTTGAAGATTTTGCTAAAACCGTGTTAAAATGACGAAATGGTTTTGGCGATCCAAACCCGGTTTATAGGTGGCGTAAAAAATAACATAAACATGAAACGGACTTCTGCTGCCAAAATGAAAAAATGAGTGTTTGCAGCGGTTTAATTTTGCTCTATCGCGTGATAGGCTATTTTTGATTAAAAAAGTGTTTACATTTATTGACAATGCGTGTGCGACGAAATATCGCAGGCAGCGATACGAAGGGAGCGCACCCATCAATCCGCAGCCTGTGGCGACGAGGCACGCTCCCCGCAGTTTCGGGCCATTGCGGCCCGAAGCTGTCTCTGGACAGCCTGTCCGGAAGCCGGCGCCCTGTACGCTTCCCCCGCCGGATCTTCCTTTTCAGACGGTTGTTCTGTTTGCAAGGTGCCGTCCACCGATGAGTGGATTTCAGCGCAGACCTGTTTGACCGCCTGTGCCGTAGGCCCAAAAGGTGGGAAAACAGACCGGAAAATGCCCTGTTTCCAGGTTTTCGGAATTGTGGTAGAATGACCAATGAAGTATTGGACGTGGAGGAATTGTCTGATAAGAACCGGCATTTACCTGTGCTGGAAAAGGTACTTTCTCTTTTTGAACAATTAGAGGAAGATGGGGGAGCAAACTATGGCACACAGGCTCTTATAAAAGTATATGAAAACATGAAATTTTAATATGAAATGAAAAGATAAATCCCGGTTATCGGGGAAATAGCAAAACCAGCCGAACTAATCAACGGTCAAGATGAACGGCGCATTTCATGCGCCGCTGTTGACAGCCTCACCCGTCTTTGCTAACGGGTAATCAAGGCAGAAAAGCCCTAAAATGGCTTTCCCGCCCATTTCAATTTTGAGAAAGAAAACGCTCCGAAATTAGAAAGAGTGCGGCCAAGCACTTTGAGGGATTGGCCGCCTTGTCCACCCATTCAGCGGGACGGCGGGCGGCAGTCAAGGACGGGTATGAACCCGTTCCTTTCGGCCTTGACAGTTACCCGTTGCCCTGTTTTCCTGCCGCTCCGAATTCCCCGGCGGCAGCGGTACTTGAAGCAGCAGCGCCGTCAGCCCGCTTCACGGCCTGTTTTCATCCCTTGGAAAGCCCGGGGCGGCGTGCGCGGCGGGATCTCTCAGGGGAAAGAGCGGCCCGTAAATCCCGGGCACACATGCGGGAACCGATATTTCAGGAATCGGGGGTATGATGGGGATCCGGCCGGGGGGAAGGAAAAGGCGGCCAGCGGGTACGCAAAGGGCCGGCGGCAGGAAGCCATGGCGGCGGATCCAATCAGCATGGAAGAAGATACACACCCGTTTACAGGCGGGCCGGAAAACAGGGGCAAATGAAGGAAGCGCCCCATGGGGAGGCCGGCCAGAGAACATTCCGCAATGGAGGAATCGTTCAAACGCCTGGCGGCGTTGCCGGCACGGAACCTCCTGCAGGGCCTGTACGAGCCGTCGGCCATGCCGGTGGAGCGGGCCGGCGCTGCGGATTTTGCAGCTTCCCGGCTTCGGGTTACAGCCGCTGCGCCGGGGTACGGCTTGAAACCGCCCTGCATAAAACGGGAGCCTGCGCGGCTGCGCAGGCTCCCGTTTTGTTTCCCTCAGCGCCCGGCGCCGCCGCAGTCTCGGGAGGGGCAGGCGTTCCGGGCGGCCTTTTGCTTCTCAAACGTGGTATGAATGGCGCTGTGGGGACAGGCCCGGCGGCAGTCGCCGCAGCGGATGCATTCGGCGCTGTTGGGCTTCTGCCATACGGGAATGTCCAGCTTGCAGGCTTTCTGGCATTTCCCGCAGGCGACGCATTGATCCTGCTCCACCCGGAAGCGGTACAGTGCGAACCGGTTGAACGGGCCGTAGATTGCGCCCAGCGGGCAGAGATACCGGCAGAACGGCCGGTAAACAAACACCGACAGCACCAGCAGCCCGATCAGGATGGCCAGCTTCCAGGTATACAGCCAGCCGATTGCGGAGCGGAGCCCCGCATTGGCGGCCGTCAGCGGGACGCCGCCCAGCAGGGTGCCGCTGGGGCAGATATATTTGCAGAACCAGGGGGAACCCTGGCCGACGAGATCCACAGCGAACATGGGCAGCAGAATGACGAAGACCGCCAGGATCCCATATTTCAGCCATTTCAGGAACCGGTCGCCCGGCAGGCGCTTCCATTTTTTCACGCCCGGGATTTTGTGAAGCAGATCCTGCACCAGCCCGAAAGGGCACAGCCAGCCGCAGACTGCGCGGCCGCAGATTGCCCCCACCATCATCAGAAACCCGAGCACATAAAAGGAAACCTGAAATTTCCGGCTGCCCAGCACCGCCTGCAGCGATCCAATGGGGCAGGAGCCCAGCGCGCCGGGGCAGGAATAGCAGTTGAGCCCGGGCACGCAGATCACCTTGGATCCGCCGGTGAAAATCTCGCCTTTGGCGAATCCCTTCAGATAGCCGTTGGACAGGGCGGTGAACGCCGCCTGGCACCACAGCCGCAGATGTTTTCGAATGTTACCCAATTCCAATACACTCCATGCAGATCATGACTGCCTTCTGCAGCACGGTTTCCGCTTCGCCCCGCCAGACGCCCAGCGCAGTCAGCAGCGCGCCCAGCACCAGGACGCCCCAGGCTGCGGCCGGGCGCCTCACGGCGTCTCCTCCAGTTCTGCCAGCAGCGCGTCCAGCGTGGCCTCCCAGTCGGACTTGGACTGCGCGCCTACCACATAGGCCGAGCCGATGGCTGCGCCGGTCTCGTCCACAAAAAACGTGGTCGGCACCGCCTGGATATTCTGCAGCTTTTTTTCCACCAGATCCGGCGAGGGCATCAGATGCAGGTACGCCGCGCCGGTGGCCTCCACGATGTCCCGGGCCAGCTCGGTCAGCTCCTCGTCGTAGGTGCCGTCCCGCTTGGCCAGATCGCTGACCACGCCGATGATCTGAACGCCCCGGTCGGCGTATTCCGCCGCCAGCTCTCCCAAATCGGGCATCTCATTGATGCAGGGGCCGCAGAAGGTGGCCCAGACGTTGATCATATTGATCGGATACCCTGCAAAGATGGAACTGTCCACCGGGTTCCCGTACAGGTCCTCAGCGGAGAACTCCGACAGTACGCCGGGGGCCTTCAGCGCTTCCGGTGTTTCGAAAGTGCCTTCCACCGTGCCGTAGGGCCAATCGGTAATTCCGCCGAAATCGCTGACGTTCGTATACCCCAGGGCGGCCAGCTTTTTGGCGGCCTCGGCACTGCGGCGGCCCGTCCGGCAGTAGACCAGCAGTTCTGCATCCGGATCCGGCAGCAGCGCGGGCCGGCTGCTGCCGATCTCCTCATTGGGCAGAAGCAGCGCGTGTTCAATGTGGCCTTCTTCATACTCCGCAGCCGTCCGGACGTCCACGACGGTTACGGGATCCCCGCTGTCGATCCGGGCTTTTGCTTCCTCGGCGGTGATGGTATTCCAGGCGGCGTCTTCCGGCGTCTGGGTGCCGGCGCTCTCCGCCGGAGGCGGATCCTGCAGCTCCGGTGTTTCGGTGGCCGCGGAGCTGCAGGCTGTCAGCACCGCTAACATCCCGGCCGCAGCCAGGAGCCATTTCAACTGTTTCATCAAGGGGATACCTCCGAAATGCCGCAGGGTACCCGCGGCAAAGTTTCTGAAATTATACCAGCTGCGCTGCAGGGTGTCAAGCCGCGTTCCGGCCTGCGGAGGTCAGACGATCAGCGCGTCCAGGGGGCGCTTGGGCACGCAGTGAACCTGGCCGTCGCGGTAATACGTCACATCCCCGTCCCGGCCGGCCTCCGTCAGGCGGATCTCTTCCGCCGGAACACCCAGCGCCACCACCAGATCCACCTGGTAACGCTGCGGGTCGATTCCCAGCGCTTTGGCCAGCACCGGCCGGTCCACCAGACCCAGCATGCAGCCGCCGTATCCGCGCTCCGCCGCGCCCAGCAGCAGCGTCTGTGCGGCGATGCCGTCGTCATACCGACGGTCCCGGCCCAGCCGCAGGTCGCACAGGAGTACGATATACGCCGTGGGCCGCTGCCCGGCCTCCGGCCCGTGCCAGCCGGGCAGGGCCGTGGCCCAGCGCAGCGTGGGGAATACCTTCTCCCGCTCCTCCGGGGCGCTGACCAGCCGGTACCGCAGCGCCTGGGCGTTGTTGGCGGACGGAATCCATCTGGTCAGCTCCACCAGTTCCCGCAGCAGTTCCGGCGGGACGGGCCGGCTTTCGTCAAACCGGCGGCAGGAGCGTGTTTTTAAAAGCAGTTCTCGAAGCATGTGTGGTTCCTCCCTTGCTTGCTGCGGCGGCCGCGGCCGGCCTGGACGCCCGGCCGGGCTCACCCAAACATTTGTTTGAATTTCCGGTTGTCAGCCCGGGAAATCTCTGATATAATAAAACGCTGTCAGAATTCAGCCATTCCGGGGCCGGCGGCCCCGATGATCAATAAGGAGGAGCGCATGAGAGACCATATCTATACCAAGGGGGCCAGGGCAAACACCCT
>JAHZEF010000199.1 GCA_019422005.1 Clostridiales bacterium | reverse complement strand
CGTATCCAGCAGCGGCGTCTCCATAAAGGCCATCATGGCGCAGAGCCCAACCATCGTGGACGCCGTTTTGATCTTGCCGCTCCAGCCCGCCGCCAGAACCGAGCCGTTGCTGGCAGCCACCATCCGCAGGCCGCTGACGGCAAACTCCCGCGTCAGAATGATCATGACCGCCCAGGCCGGCATCCGTCCCCACTGCACAAAGATGAGCATCGCGGAAAAAACCAGCAGCTTATCCGCCAGAGGGTCGAGGAACTTTCCAAAGTCGCTGACCTGATGATAATGGCGGGCGATATACCCATCCACAAAATCGGTAACGCTTGCCAGAATAAAGATTCCCAGGGCCACCCAATGGCTGCCCATCAGGAAGACTGCCATAAAGGCGGGGATCATTAAAACCCGCAGGATGGTCAGCTTGCTCGCGGTCGTCATTCCGCATCCTCCTTCTGTACAGAGCCGGTCGGCTCGCCGTGGGGCACACCGGACAATTCCACCGTCACAAATTCACCGGGCGCCACCGGGCGTTCCGACACAAACCAGACCTTCCCGTCGATATCCGGGGACTCCGCATAACTTCTGCCGAAATATGCGCCGCGCTCCGGATCCCATCCCTCGCAGAGCACCGTCTCCCGGCAGCCCATGCGGCTGCTGTTGTAATCATCGATAATCCGGGATTCCAATTCCGCCAGAAATTCCGCCCGCCGCTGCGCAGTCTCAGTGGGCGGGTAGTCCATCCCGGCCGCGGCCGTCCCCTCTTCCGGCGAAAAAACAAAAGCGCCCACACGTTCCAGCCGATGCTTCCGCAAAAACCGGCACAGCTCTTCAAACGCCGCCTCATCCTCTCCCGGAAGGCCGGCAATCAGGCTGGTCCGCAGCACCAATCCCGGAATCCTTGCGCGCAGCTTTGTAAACAGCGCGTCCAGATATGCCTGGGTGCCGCGGCGATTCATCCGCTTCAGAATCGCATCGTTCACATGCTGGATCGGAATATCCAGATAGTTCAGTATTTTGGGCTCTTCTGCAATCACGTCGATCAGTTCTTCCGATATTTCGTCGGGATACAGATAATGGACACGAATCCAGGACAGCCCGTCCACACGGCACAGCTCCCGCAGCAGCTGCGCAAGGCGGCGCCCGCCGTACAAATCGATGCCGTACCGGCTCGTATCCTGCGCCACCACAATCAGCTCCCTGACTCCGGCGGACGCCAGCTCCCGCGCCTCCGCCAGGAGCTGCTCCATGGGCCGGCTGCGGTAACGGCCGCGGAGCTTCGGGATGATGCAGTAAGCGCAGTGGTTGTCGCAGCCCTCCGCAATGCGGAGGTAGGCATAATACCCTGGGGTGGTCAGCACGCGCCGCGGCTCTTCCACCGCAGCGTTGATATCGCCGAACAGCCTGACCTGCTCCCCGCGGAGCACCCGGTCGGCCGCCTCTACAATCTCCTGATAGCTGCCGGTTCCCAAAATACCGTCCACTTCAGGCAGTTCTTCCAGGATCTCGTCCTGATACCGCTGGCTCAGGCAGCCGGCAACCAGAATTTTTCCCACCCGTCCTTCCGCCTTCGCCTGCGCCAGCATCAGGATGTTTTCAATGGCCTCAGATTTGGCCGCATCAATAAAGCCGCATGTATTCACCACAGCTAGTTCCGCCTGATCCGGCGCTGCGGCAATCTCGTAACCCGCTTCCCGAAGCAGGTAGATCATTTGCTCTGTGTTCACCTGGTTTTTGGCACAGCCCAGCGAGACAAAGCCAACAGTATGTCCCATCTCAAAGTTCCTCCATCCTGTCGTCCAGCGCATCGGTATAGCGCTGCAGCGCCGGCCGGATATCCGACCAGCGGTGGCCGCGGCGCAGCAGCGCGTCAATGGCCCGCTTCAGTTCCTTTTCATCCGGCGGACGGTCCTTGAGGCGGGACGCCAGAAAACGGTCGATGGCGCCGTCGGGCGGCGGCATGTCCTCCATCGCCGCGTCCCACAGGCTGCGTTCAATTCCCTTCTGGCAGAGGATCTGCCGAATCCGGGCCGCGCCGTACCCCTTGCGGACAGCGGACTGGACCGCCTGCTTCGCCGTCTGCAGATCGTCCAGAAGCTTCAGGTCGGTCAGCCATTGAACCGCCTCGTCGGCCAGCGCCTCAGTCTCGCCCTTCTGAACCAGCCGCCGGCGAAGCTCCTGGCGGGACACGTTGGAGGCGGAAACAATCCGGACGGCCCGGGCCCGGGCAGAGGCGCCGGCGTTGGCCTCCCGGATCTGCTGCAGCATGGCGTCATCCAGCTCCCGTCCGGCAAACACACCGAATTCCTCCACCACGCTGCGCTCCAGCCGCAGCCGCTCACCGCCTTCCAGCACCACCGTAAAGCGTCCGCCTCTGACAGACGGCTCGCGGACTGCCTCAATCCTCATCATTAAAATCGTCGGCAGAGACATCCACCGGTCTGGCAGCAGGCTTCATCGGCGCCTTTGCACGGGTTCCCTGCAGCTTATAGAAGTTTTCACGGATCTCCCGCTCCAGCTTTTCCGTAACCTCAGGATGCTCGATCAGGTACTGTTTGGCATTGTCACGCCCCTGGCCGATCCGCTCCTCGCCGATGGAAAACCAGCTTCCGCTCTTCTGAACCAACTCCAGCTGAACGCCGATATCCACCATCTCGCCGAACTTGGAAATCCCCTCGCCGTACATAATATCAAAAACGGCTTCGCGGAACGGCGGCGCCACCTTGTTTTTGATCACCTTGGCGCGGGTACGGTTTCCGATAATTTCCGCCCCGTCCTTGATGGCCTCAATCCTGCGAATGTCAATCCGCACGGATGCGTAAAACTTCAGCGCATTGCCGCCCGTGGTCGTCTCCGGATTGCCGTACATGACGCCGATCTTCAGCCGGATCTGGTTGATAAAAATGACCACGCAGTTGGTCTTGGCGATGGTGCCGGCCAGCTTGCGCAGCGCCTGCGACATCAGCCGCGCCTGCAGGCCCACAAAGCTGTCCCCCATTTCGCCTTCAATCTCCGCCCGGGGCGTCAGTGCCGCCACCGAGTCAACGACGATGGCGTCCACAGCGCCGGAGCGAACCAGCGCGTCGGTGATTTCCAGCGCCTGTTCCCCGGTATCCGGCTGCGAGACCAGCATGGAGTCAATATCCACGCCCAGCGCCGCAGCATACTCCGGATCCAGCGCATGCTCGGCGTCTACAAATGCGACTTCGCCGCCCATTTTCTGCGCCTGCGCCAGAATATGCAGGGCCAGCGTCGTCTTTCCCGAGGACTCCGGGCCGTATATTTCAATAATCCTGCCTCTCGGCACACCGCCGATCCCCAGCGCGGCGTCCAGCGCCAGGGAGCCTGTCGGAATCGCATCCACCACCATTTCCGGACGGTCCCCCAGGCGCATCACGGCTCCCTTGCCGAAATTCTTTTCAATCTGGTGGAGCGCTGTCTCCAGCGCTTTCTTCTTGTCGCTGGCCGGCGTCGGGCTTTCATAGGGTGCTTTTGCTTTCGCGATCGTTACGTTTCCTCCCTCTTATATTGGGCGAGCACCGCCGGGATGATCCCGCCTGCCGCATCTGCAGGACATTGTAGCCATGCTCTTCCAGAATTGCGCGAACTGCCTCGTGCTGGCCCATTCCGAATTCCAGGCAAAGATAGCCGCCCGGCTTCAGCGCCGGTGAAAAATTTTCCACAATCGCCCGGTAAAACTCCAGGCCGTCCTCGCCGCCGTCCAGCGCCAGATGCGGCTCAAAATCCCGGACGGACGGTTCCAGCGTCTCCATCTCCGCCCTGGTCACATAGGGCGGGTTGGATACAATCATATCAAACGTTCCCAAAAATCTGGACGCCGGTTTTTTCGCATCCACTGCCATGCAGCTGACGCGGCCGGTCAGCTTCTGATCCACAATAT
>JAHZEF010000198.1 GCA_019422005.1 Clostridiales bacterium | reverse complement strand
CCGAACTTTACGTACAGCAGGCGTTTGCCGAATATGTAAAAGCCTGGTGCGCCATTAAAATGATTGCGAAGCTTTATGGCCTGGGAGATCCGGACGGCTTTGTATTCAATATGTCCGTTGGGTATGATCTGGAAGGTATCCGGGGTGAAAAGATCGATACCTATCTCAACGGCATGATCGACGCTTCGCATACGGCCGTTTTTCAGGAGTGTCTTTCCGATCTCAAAGCGCTGTTTCCGGAAGAGTCTGCGTACATCGATACCATCTCCCCCAATATCTCCCGCAGCGTGACGGTTTCCACGCTCCACGGCTGTCCGCCCGATGAAATCGAGCGCATCGCCTCCTATCTGCTCACCGAAAAGCATCTGCACACATTTGTCAAGTGCAATCCCACCATCCTGGGCTATGAATCCGCCCGTTCCATTCTGGACTCCATGGGATATGATTACGTCGCTTTTGACGAGCATCACTTCAAAGAGGATCTGCAGTATGAGGACGCGGTTCCCATGTTCCGCCGGCTGCAGGCGCTGGCCGAATCCCGCGGCCTGGAGTTCGGCCTCAAGCTCTCCAATACGTTCCCGGTGGATGTGACGCAAGGCGAGCTTCCCTCGGAGGAAATGTACATGGCCGGCAAGGCGCTGTTCCCGCTGACCATAGAAATGGCGAACCGGATCGCCCGGGAATTCGACGGCCGCCTGCGGCTCTCCTACTCAGGCGGTGCGGACTATTTCAACATCGACCGTCTGTTCGCCTGCGGGATCTGGCCGATCACCATGGCTACCACGGAACTCAAGCCGGGCGGTTATCAGCGTTTTCTGCAGATCGGTGAAAAGCTGGACTGCATGCCTTACGCGCCGTTTACCCGGGTGGACTGCGGCATGGTGGACCGGCTGGGCGCTGAGATCCGCGCCGACCGGCATCATGTCAAGGCGCTCAAGCCGCTGCCCAGGCGGAAGCTGGATGAAAAAGTCCCGCTCCTGAACTGCTTTACAGCCCCCTGTAAGGGAGGATGTCCCATCGGCCAGGATATACCGGAATACATCGAGCTGACAAGGCAGGGGCGTTACGTCGAAGCGCTGGAAGTCATCACGGAAAAGAATCCGCTTCCTTTCATCACCGGCACCATCTGCGCGCATCACTGCATGGATAAATGCACCCGGAATTTCTACGACCGCAGCGTTCAGATCCGGGACGCCAAACTGACGGCCGCGGAGAAGGGCTTTGACGGACTGATGGCCAAGCTGCAGCGGCCTGCCAAAACGAGAAATGACCTGAAGGTCGCCATCGTCGGCGGCGGGCCCACCGGTATGGCGGCTGCCTATTTCCTTGCCCGCGCCGGCGCTCCCGTTACACTGTTTGAAAAAGCCGACAAACTGGGCGGCATTGTCCGTCAGGTCATCCCTGCATTCCGGATCTCTGACGACGCCATCGATCGGGATGCCGCGCTTCTGGAGCGTATGGGCGCTGAGATTCGCTGCGGCGCTGCAGCCCCCTCGGCCACAGAGCTCCGGGAGATGGGATATACGCATATTTTGCTGGCGGTCGGCGCCTGGAAGCCCGGCAAACTCGAAATTCCCGGCAATGTCCTGCCTGTGATCAACTGGATGAAGGACGTCAAGGACGGAAAGCACCGCACGCTGGGACACGTTGCGGTAATCGGCGGCGGCAATACTGCCATGGACGCCGCGCGGCTGGCTCTGCGCGCCGGCGCGGAATCCTCCACGCTGGTCTATCGCCGTACCAGGAAGTATATGCCGGCCGACGCCGAAGAACTGGAACTGGCCATCGCAGACGGCGTAACGTTCCTGGAACTGGTGTCCCCCACGATGCAGAAGGACGGCAGGCTTCTGTGCAGGAAAATGAAGCTGGGCGAACCGGACGCTTCCGGACGCCGCAAGCCGGTGGAAACAGAGGAAACCGTGGAGATTCCATGCGATACGGTTATTTCCGCCGTGGGAGAGCAGGTAGACGATGCCTTCCTGGCTGCCAACGGCGTATATGTGGATTTGAAGGGGCGTCCCAATTTCGCCAACGGCTGCATCTATACCGCCGGAGATACCCTGCGCGGTCCCGCCACCGTTGTGGAAGGGATTGCCGACGCTGCCCGATTCGCCGAAGCGGTTCTGGGCGAGGCGCGCAACTACACGGCCCCCAACGCTGCCACCCGTCCCGGCGCCATCGCCAAAAAGGGAATCCTCTGCGATTCGGCCAAGTGCGAAGGCGACCGCTGCCTCAACTGCAATACGGTCTGCCAATGCTGTGCCGATGTCTGCCCCAACCGCGCCAATCTGGTAATTGAGCTGCCGGACGGCAGCCATCAGATCCTCCATGTGGATCAAATGTGCAACGAGTGCGGCAACTGTTCCGTATTCTGCCCCTATGACAGCGCCCCCTACCGGGAAAAGTTCACGCTGTTTTCCTCCCGCGAAGATCTGGAAAACAGTCCGGATAATTCCGGTTTCCTTCCTCTGGGCGGCAGGCGCGTTCTGGTCCGCCTGAACGGCGAACTGCGGGAATTTGATCTGGACGACGCCGCCAACGGCCTCCCGTCCGGAATTGAGATCCTGATTCTGACCGTGCTGACTCAGTATGGCTATCTGATCGCCTGAGGCTGAGGCAGCCGCTCCCATTCTCAGGATGCACCGGCCCCCGGACACAGCGACGCTGTGTCCGGGGGCCGTAATTTGTCCGGTTGCGGATTTCCCGTTCCGCGTCACCGGATCGAAGAGGCATGCGTTGACCCGTTTCCCTGCCCCGTCCCCAAACAGGTGCAGCGGCAGCTGACGGGCGGAGACGACCTGGAGGCGGCGGATTATGATGGGCTTGCCGGGAAAGGATTGGGGTCGGATGGCGCGGGAAAATGGGTGGCGGTTTCCATAGACGGCTGCCGGAGGCGCTGCCCGGAGAGCAGGATACCTCGAATCTTGGAAAACGTCGAACAATTGAAGCAGGCATATCTGAAGAAGGGCGCCGCCGGAAACGCTGGAGCGCATGTATTCCGTGAGGATAGCAAAGGACGAAGGCTGACGCTTCGAAGCTGGCAGGTACGGCTTCACAGCCCCGACGGGAGGCCGCTGGCAGGATCCCATATGGCCGCAGTCAGTATCAGCATGCCACCATTTCTCGCGGCTTCGTTTGCGGCTGCCAGGAACTGCTTCAGCTTCCGCTCCGGATCCGCCTTCGCCTGACGCCGGGAAATTTCCGGGCCCGTCCATTCCATTTCTGCTCCCGTCTCCCTGCCTTTTCTCCCGCTTCTCCCGGGCGGCACAAAAAGAATTGCAAGAAGAGCCCGGCTCTTGCTTGCAATTCCGTTTGCAGGGTGCAGGAATTTGGTTTTCAGGAAAACCAGCCCTTTTTGACTCTTGGCAGACGGATCTGATCCAGAACCACATCCACCAAAATGATATCCTCCCCGATCCGCTTTACACACGGCCAGGGAATGCAGTAATCGCATGTGCGGCCGAACAGGCCGAAAAATCTGCTGGGCCCCGGCACAATCAGCGCGACAACCCGTCCTGCCGGCAGTTCCAGCTCCACGTCGCAGACGTACCCAAGCCGGCAGCCGTCGCAGATATTGATCACTTCCTTGCATTTCAGATCTGTAAACTTCTGCTGCATGAATTCCCCACCTTCCAGAAATAGAGTCTCCCCTTTCATTTCTATTCCCGAAGATGAGAAAAGAGACCGGATTACGACACGGTGATCGCCTTCCGGATGGAGCTGAGCGCATTTTTTTCCAGACGGGAAACCTGTGCCTGGCTGATTCCCACTTCGCCTGCCACTTCCATCTGCGTCTTGCCGTCGAAAAAGCGAAGGGCAAGGATGTGCTTCTCCCGGGGATTCAGACGGCTGATCGCCTCCCGCAGCGCAATCCGCTCCACCCAGAGCTCGTCCGTATTTTTGTCGTCCCGCACCTGGTCCATGACCGTCAATGGGTCGCCGCCGTCTGAATATACCGGTTCATACAGGGATACCGGCAGCGAAATT
>JAHZEF010000197.1 GCA_019422005.1 Clostridiales bacterium | reverse complement strand
CAACAATGCCGATGACGATAATCCCCGCAAGCGCGTGCGCATAATTGGCGTATGTGATGCTGTTCTGTACGTAATATCCCATGCCGTGCGTGGCGCCCATCAGCTCGGCAAAATTGAGCATCAGAAGGGAACTGGTCAGGCTTACCTTCAGGCCGGACACAATCCCGGGAAAGATATACGGAAGAAGGATCCGGCAGATCATGGTCCGATTGCTGGGACACAGCATCCGGGCTGCGTCCAGAATGTTGGGATCGATTCCCACAACCCGGTTGACCGTGCTCAGAAAGTTCGGCCAGAAGACACCGAGGACAATCACCAGGACCGAAGCGCTGCGAAACGACGGCATAATGGAAACCAGGTAAGGGGAGAGGACAATGGGGGGGATCGGCGCCATGATATTGGCAATGGGATAGGAGAAGGCGCGGAGCCGCGGGTACCATCCGGCCAAAAGCCCCAGCAGGACTGCCAGGGAAAGCCCCACAACAAATCCGATCAACAGCAATTCCATGGAATATATGACATTCAAAAGAAGCTTTCCGCCCTGTTCCCGGAAGGTATGGAACACGTTTTCGGGCGCAGGCAGAAGCACCGGGTGCGCAATATGAAGCACCGAGGTTGCCATCTCCCACACAAACAGCAGCGTCCAGACGAGAAAAATCAGATCAAACGGCGCAGTTTTTTGGAAGCTTCCTTTCCTTTGCCGGAAGAGGGAACGGAGAAACAGAAGCTCCATCAGAAGAAGGGCGGCCAGAAGCGCAGCTTCGGAAGACAGGCCGGGCCGCCTTTTCGGCACTAGGATAATCGCAGCCAGAAGCAGCAGCAGGGGAATATGCGAAATCAGGAACCGTCGCAAAATGGGCCGCATACCGTCTCGCCTCCAGTCGGTTGTTGATGGAACAGTCCAAGGAGCCTGCTGCGCAGCGCAAGCATCTGCGCTGCGTTATGGCCGTCCGGCGCGTTCCGGGGACGGGGCAGGGGGACGCTGATTTCTTCGGCGATCCGTCCAGGCTCCATATAGAGCACCCGGTCTGCAAGGAATACGGCTTCCTGGATATCATGCGTTACAAACAGAACCGTCCGGTCCCTTTGCCGGCTATTATGGGTCAGGACTTCGAGCAGAGACTGCAGTTCGGCGCGGAGTTTGGCGTCGAGCGCACCGAAGGGCTCATCCAGCAGCAGAATGTCCGTATCCATTGCCAGAGAACGGGCAATGGATACCCGCTGACGCATGCCGCCGGACAGCTGATATGGATACTTGTCCGCTGCATCCAGAAGGCCGACCTGTTCAAGAAAGGAATCTGCAAGCCGCTGCGCTTCCCGGCGCCCCAGCTTCCGGGCCTGCTGGATTCCGAACATTACATTTTTCCGCGCCGTCATCCAGGGGAACAGCGTGTCGCTCTGAAATACAAGGGATCGGTCCGTTCCGGGGCCCGTGACCGGCCGCCCGTTGATCCGGATGTCCCCTTCCACTGGAAATGCCAGGCCGGCCAGCAGCCGCAGCAGCGTGGTCTTGCCGCAGCCGGAGCGTCCAATGAGACAGACGAATTCACCGCTCTGTATGGTGAACGATATATTGGACAGTACGGCCTGGGAAGAGGGCTGCTCCGCATAACGGTATGTAACATTCCGGAATTCGATAGACGCCACCATACAACCTCCCCTCATTCCGCGCCGTCAGGCGGCAGTCAGTTGTGGGCTTCAAAGTACGCAGTCAGCTCCTGCCACAACGGATTGTCCGGCTCCCGCTGTAACAGCTGGGACAGCGCGTCTCCGTAGACGTCGGAGACCACGTATTCGCTCCAGTCGATATCCGTAACGGTTTCGACGGCGCCGATGTTCTCCATTGCCTCATAAAACGCAATGCATGCCTCCCGGTCCGGATCCAGAGACAGCCGCATGACGGGCGTATACGTCTCAGTCCCGTAAACCTGTGCCTGCAGGAAGTCGCGGTCCTCGCCGGAATATTCCTCCAGGATATCCAGCGTCTCCTCCGGGTTCTCCTGCGCAAATGCATAACCGCGCAGCGCGGCAATCTCGAATTTTACAAGAGCGTCATAGTTTGTTTCATAGGTTCCCTCATAGCAGGTCTGACGGCAGCACGGGTAAGTCTCCACAAAATCCCGGACGGTTGCCACCAGCTCGGTACCATAACTGTCGGCATAATATCCCAGACAGGCGTTGGTGATGCACAGGTCATATTCTCCCTTGACGCAGCCTTCGATTGCGGTGGTGGAATCGTTGACATATACAAAAGTGACGTCGGCGCCGGAACCCTCGTCTCCGATGGTCATGCCCTGCTCAAGCAGATAATTTTTCAGAACCATTTGCCCCGTTTCAGGCATTTGGCATGCGATGGTCAGGCCTTTCAAGTCCTCGGCGGATTCAATGGTCAGTCCGCGGCCTTTGGCGGCCATGATTTCAGAGCCTTCGCCTGCCGTCCCGCCGAACACCCGCAGTGTGGTTACGCCCTGGCTGATAAAGGTAGCAGCGGCGGTGCTGCTGAAGAGGTAGACGTCCAGATCGCCGTTGGATACCGCCAGGTAGGCGTCGTTCATGCTGGAGACGGTCTGGAAATTGACATTGACGCCTTCTTCCGCAAAGTAGCCATTGGCGCTGGCGACCAAAACGCCCACCGGTTTAATGGAGGTGCCGAGCATTCCAACCTCGAGTGTCACAGCGTCCTGCTGCAGCGTGTCTGCGGGCGCAGCGGCTGCCGCGTCTTCCGGCTGCTGCTGCTCATCCGGCGCCGCAGCCGGAGCAGCGCATCCGGCTGCAATCAAAATCAAAATGGACAGGATCAGGGCCATCCCGATCCCATGCTGCTTCCTGCTTTTTTTCATAAAATCTCCTTTCTCTTCGCCTGGGAATGATCCTTTATACTGGAGTTAGTCTACTATATTTGTAATACGATATGATGAATTTGTCAAGCAGTTTCTGCAAACAAGGCCGTGTTTTTTCCAAAAAGTTCCTTTGCATGCCGGCTGCATGCTGGGAGAGCACTTGACATCCGGAAGAGAAGCCTGTATTCTACAGAAAGAGGTATGATTGTATTACAGGAATGGACGGAGGCGGCTTCATGAGCGGAGATTTTGAAATTTACAATGAATTGGTGACGCAGAACTGCATGTCCTGCTGCAGCGGACCGGTACCGGATCCAATGGCGCTTGCAACCGGTTTGATGGAGCTGGACGGCTTTCCGATCCATGCGCCGGTACACCATTACCTGGTGCCGGCCGTATTGCTGACAGCATGCCGGATGGCGCAGGGACATCCTCCTGAGGTCCTGGAACGGGATCTGGCACTGGCGCTGGAACGCAGCCGGAATGTGCCGGGCGGCGCCTGCGGTTTTTACGGGAGCTGCGGCGCCTGCGTAGGCGTGGGGATTTTCTGGAGTGTGATTACCGACAGCTCTCCGCTGTCCGGCCAGAGCTGGGCCTACGGAAACCGGGCCACCGGAGAGGCTTTGCTGGCGGTGGCGGAGGTAGGGGGGCCGCGCTGCTGCAAGCGGTGTACATATCTCTCTCTTGCCAGCGCACTGCCTCAGATTCAAACGGTTCTGGGGCTGAAGCTGCCGGCTTCCCAGCCTGTATGCGGGTTTTACCCGCGGAATGGGGAATGTCTGAAACAGCGGTGCCCCTATTATCCGGGTACGCCGGTCACCATTCCTACATTCTGCTACCCCAAAAAGGATCCGGAGCATCCGTGCCCTTGTCAGGACCGCCCCGTGGAATTGACGCATAAATCCGGAAAGCTGTTCTGGCGTAAAAAGATCGGCAGCCATGTGGAGCAGGGAGAGATGGTTGCCGATTTGGAAGTGGAGAAAAAGTCGCTGGAAATTCCGGCGCCCGTTTCCGGGGTTTTGTTCCGTCAGTGCATTGCAGACGGGGAGGAAGCGGTCGGGACAGCCGTGATCGGCTATCTGAGGGAGGATTGAAAGTGACGCATCCCATATCGCTCTATCTGATCAGCGGCTTTCTGGGCGCTGGAAAAACGACCTTCC
>JAHZEF010000196.1:2090-4060 GCA_019422005.1 Clostridiales bacterium | reverse complement strand
GCTTTCAAAGCATAGCTGCCGCCTGGGCATACGCCGGAACAAACGACATACCGTTGCCCGGCTTTTTTTCAAAAGTCGGAGCGTACGCATTCTGTTGCTCCTCCTTTCCAAATCACAACCGCTCTGCCTGGCTGTAATTTAGCGGGGAAACCAGGTTTGAAAGGGCATAGCTGCCGCATTGCAGCAAACAAACGGACATCCGGGAGGATGTCCGTTTGTTTTGAGCTGCGCCCTCTCCGGGGACGCAGGATCCGGAGGATGCGTCGATCCCTGCGGGGCGGATACGCGCCGCCCGCACCGGTTGAAAAAACAGAGGGTATTTTGGGAGCGAAGGGCTATGGCCGCGCATCGCCGTCAATTGAGCCGACAGATTCCCCAATTCAGATATCCGGCAAATGCGACCCACAGCAAATATGGAAGCATCAGGAGCCCAGCCGCCCGGGAGATACGGTAAAACCGTACAGCGGCTGCCAAAATCAAAAACCACAAGAAAACGAGCCAAATGAAAGAAAAATAGTAAAGCGACAGATTGAAAAAGAAAATCGACCAGAAAAAGTTTACGCCCAGCTGGATTCCATACAGCTGCAGCGCCGGGCGGATGGCCTGCTGCGATTGCCCCGACCTGAGGACCAGGAAAGAGGCAACGCCCATCAGGACAAATAAAAGCGTCCAAACCACCGGGAAAAGCCAGCCCGGTGGGGAAAGCGGCGGCTTGTTCAGGGATGCAAAGGTACGCATGCTTCCTCTGGTTAGCCATGCTGAGAGACCGCCGACCGCCAGCGGGACGGCGATGCACAGGAGCAGCTGTCGGGAATTTCGATGCAAAAAATCACCTCCGTGGAGAAATTTTATGCGCGTTCCGGCAATGCCATGCAGGAATCCTCCGGAACATTCAGATGGGGAAGCGCGTTTCCGGAACGCAGCCGGCAGGGAAGGCGCCGGATGGTTCGGAGATGTGCTCCCATGCAGGCGGAAAAGGATTTAAAAACAGTTGACAAGATATCAAAAAGGTTTATAATAATAATTAAAATTATTCTAAAGAGTGAGATTATGACAAAATATGAAAAAAAGATCCATGAAATTGTCTCGGCTTCCCACAGCCACATGACTGCGGAGCAGGTTTTTGCCGAACTGCGGCAGACGTATCCGAAGGTGTCGCTGGCGACGGTATATAACAACCTCGGAAAACTATGGAGCGCCGGAAAAATCCGCAGGGTATCTCTGGAAGGAATGCCGGACCGATACGACCGGACGGAAAAGCACGATCATCTGGTGTGCCGGAAGTGCGGCCGGCTGTCGGATATTACGCTTACCGATTTAACAGAGCAGCTTCAGCGGCAGATTGATCTTCCGCTGTTGTCCTATGACCTGAAGCTGATGTATCTTTGCGACAGCTGCCGGGAAGATACGCCGGGAAGCGACGCCTGACTGCTCTGCCGTACGCGCTCCGGCGCGCTGCATGGCATTCAAATTCGGAATATCTGATCTGCAGGAACCTCAGCATAGGATGCTGTATAAATAATAAGGAGGAAATGCGATGAAGCGATGGACGTGCGGGATTTGCGGCTATATTTACGACGAGGGGAAGGAGGGGACGGCGTTTGAAGATCTGCCCGATACATGGGCATGTCCACTGTGCGGCGCAGACAAGGCTGCGTTTGTTCCCGATGGGAAACAGGGCAGTGCGCCGGCCCCGGCTGCAGTTCCAGTTGCGGAAGGTATGAAACAGCTGTCCGCCGGCGAGCTGTCGGCCGTATGTTCCAACCTGGCCAGGGGCTGTGAAAAGCAGTACAAAGAACAGGAGGCGGCATTGTTCCGGACGCTGGCGGACTTCTTTGCGGCAGCTGCGCCTGAAATACCCGGCGGAACGCTTACGGAACTGGCAGCGGGGCTTCAGGAGGATTTGGAAACCGGATACCCCGCCCTGCGCGCTGCCGCAGAGGCCGCTTCAGACCGGGGGACGCAGCGGA
>JAHZEF010000196.1:0-2080 GCA_019422005.1 Clostridiales bacterium | reverse complement strand
GTCTGGGGGGAAAAGGTCACCAATATTTTAAGCGCCGTAATTCGGCGTTTCCAGAAAGAAGGGGAGGCCTTTCTGCAGGATACGCAGATTTGGGTGTGTACCGTCTGCGGCTTCCTCTATGTGGGCGGCCAGGCGCCGGAGCTGTGCCCGGTATGCAAGGTTCCTGCCTGGAAATTTGAGAAGATCGAAGGGAGGAGCTGAGCCATGAAACGGATTGCTGTCAGAAATTTGCGCCTCTGCACCAAGGACTGCCTGTGCCTGTACGTCTGTCCGACCGGGGCCACGGATACAGAAAACAGCGTGATTGACGCAAAGCGGTGCCTCGGCTGCGGCGTTTGTGCAGACGCCTGCCCCAGCGGCGCCATTTCCATGGTGCCGCTGGAGTATCCGCCGCAGCAGGACAAGACGGATTTGGTGAAGGGGGTGGCCGGCGCCCTGGCCGGGAGCAAGGCGGCGCAGGAGAAGCTTGCGCTCCAGCTGGCGGAGCGCGCCGGCAGCGACGGATTCTATCGCCTGATGACTGCCGTTTCCAGGTCTGTCCGGCTGGTCAATGAAGATCTGCTTCGGGAAGCGGGATACATGCTGCCGCAAAGCGGCAATACGCACCGCCTGCTGGAGCGCTGGGTTGAAAATCCGCCGTCCCCGGATTTTCCGGTGGAGGCGGCGCAGAAGCTGCTGGAGCTGATTCCATGCAATGAAAAAGAGAAAAAAGGAGACGAAACGGTTATGAGTCAATGGAAATGCAAGGTCTGTGGCTACATCCATGAGGGAGAGACGCTTCCTGCTGCGTTCACCTGCCCGGTTTGCAGGCAGCCGGCCTCTGCGTTTGAGAAGATTGAGGCGCCCAGGGGAAGCAGCCGGTACGCCGGTACGCAGACAGAGAAGAACCTGGAGGCTGCGTTTGCCGGCGAATCCCAGGCGCGGAACAAATATACCTATTTTTCATCTGTGGCCAAAAAAGAGGGATATGAGCAGATTGCGGCGCTGTTTCTGAAGACTGCGGAAAACGAGAGGGAACACGCTAAAATGTGGTTCAGGGAGCTGGGGGGGCTCGGCGATACGGCGGCCAACCTGCTTCATGCCGCGGAAGGCGAGAATTATGAGTGGACCGATATGTATGATGGGTTTGCTAAGACGGCGGAGGAAGAGGGCTTCCCTGAGCTGGCAGCGAAGTTCCGTCTGGTGGCGGCCATTGAAAAGCATCACGAAGAGCGTTACCGTGCACTGCTCCGCAATGTGGAGGCGGCGCAGGTATTCGCCAGAAGTGAAGTCCGCGTGTGGGAATGCCGGAACTGCGGCCATATTGTGGTAGGCACTGCAGCTCCCGAAATCTGCCCGGCCTGTGCCCATCCGCAGAGCTATTTCGAAATCAACTGCGAAAATTACTGAGTTTCTCCGCAACCGGATTATCCGGCAGCGCCGGGCAGGCGCTGCTGCAAAAGCCGCCGCCAGAGACGGATCCCATCCAGAGAGGGATTCGCCCTGCGCGGGGCTTTTTTGCATTCCGGCATCGGCGTCCGGCTCCGTATGGCGGGCGGCGGACAGACCGCACAAGTTTTGCTCCCCGAATAGATAAAAATATATCGATATTTACGTATTGATAAAAGCTAGATCCGGTGGTATCCTAATAGCCAGAAAGACAATTTGCTTTTTTCAGAAAGGAGCAGCGATTATGAAAGGTTTTGCAATGCTGAGCATCGGTCAAACGGGGTGGATTGAAAAGGAGAGGCCGGCTTGCGGGCCGCTGGATGCGATTGTCAGACCCATCGCGGTTTCACCGTGCACTTCGGATATTCATACGGTTTGGGAAGGCGCCATCGGCGAGCGCCATGACATGATCCTGGGGCATGAGGCTGTGGGCGAAGTAGTGGAAGTTGGCGGCCTGGTGCGGGAGTTCAAGCCCGGCGACCGTGTGATCATTCCGGCGATTACGCCGGACTGGGGTTCCCTGGAGGCGCAGGGCGGCTATTCCATGCATTCCGGCGGCATGCTGGCAGGCTGGAAATTTTCCAACTTTAAGGACGGCGTGTTTGCGGAATTTTTCCATGTCAACGAGGCGGACGCCAACATGGCGCATCTG
>JAHZEF010000195.1 GCA_019422005.1 Clostridiales bacterium | reverse complement strand
CTCACAGCAGGTTATGACCGTCAGCTGGATGTACCAGCGGGACGAGGTGGAAATCACCGTCCGTCCGGAGGCGGAAGACAAGCCGGACATCGACCAGTTTTCCATCACGGTTTCTCCGCTGGCCAAAACGGAGACCACCCTGCGCCTGCTGAAGACGCTGCAGCTGGAACGGGCGATTGTGTTCTGCAATACCAAGGTTATGTGCCAGCGCCTGTGCGACGACCTCAAGCGCGCCGGCGTCAGCGCCGAGTGCATCCACGGCGACATCCGGCAGCAGCAGCGGGAGAAGAACATGCTGGCGTTCCGCGAAGGCAGAACGGCGGTGCTGATCGCCACGGATGTGGCGTCCCGGGGAATTGACGTGGACGATGTGGACTGCGTCATCAATTTTGACGTGCCGGAAGAGAATGAGTACTATATTCACCGGATCGGCAGAACCGGACGCGCCAAGAAGAAGGGGATGGCGTGGTCGATCATCGGAACCTTCCCCGAGCAGGCCAAGCTGGATGAAATTGCAAAGTATTCCCACTTCCAGGTGCAGCCCATGCGGTTTGAGGAGGATGGCGCGCTGCGGCCTTATGAGGTCAGAAAACCTCCTGTCCGCAAGCGCTACAGATGATGACCGCGCCGGAGCGCGGGATTCTGCTGCTGTGCTGCGCGCTGGGAGACCGGGAGGCGCGCCCGCTTTCCACGGCGCGCTTCCGTGAATTGAGCAAGCGGGCGGCTGCCATGGGGCTGCCGGAAGGCGCGGAGCCGTCTGCGGATGTCCGGGAGAAGGATCTCAGACGGCTGGGGTGCAGCGCGGCAGAGGCCGCGCAGGTGACGGCGCTGCTGGCGCGGGAGGATCGCCTGGAGCAGTATCTGGAGACTGCGAGGCTCCATGGGCTGTTCCCGCTGCTGCGCGGCCATGGCGGCTATCCCGTGCCGCTGCAGCGGAAGCTGGGCATGTCCTGCCCGCCGGTGTTTTTCTGCGCAGGGAACGCCATGCTGCTGCGCGGACGCTTTGCGGGGCTGGCGGGCTCCCGGCGGGCGTCGGCGGAGGGGCTGGCATTTGCGGCCCGTGTGGGCGAACTGGCGGCCCGGGAAGGGCTGACTCTGGTGACAGGCGGCGCGGAAGGGGCGGACGCCGCCGCTCTGGCGGCATGCCTTCAGAGCGGCGGCAGTGCCGTGGTGTTTGTGCCGGACGACCTGCGGCGGCGGGCGTCCATGGCGGGCCCCCGCTGCCTGGTCTGCAGCGAGGGCGGCTATGACCTGCCGTTTTCTGCCCGGCGGGCGCTGGCCAGGAACGCCTGCGTGCATGCGATGGGAGAGATGACTGTAATCGCGCAGACCGGCTTTGGAAAGGGCGGCACCTGGAAGGGCGCGGTGGAAAACCTGCGGCATGCCTGGTCGCAGCTCTACGTTTTTGCAGACGGCTCGCCCGGTGCGGCTGCCCTGGCAGAACGCGGCGCCGTGCCGGTCACGTCGCTGACAACGCTGTCGGGCCTGCAGCCGCTGCAGGATTGTTTGTTTTAACCGTCCGGCGGGAACGCCGGCTGTGCGCATGTTGCGAATGGGAGGAAACGCTATGTGTGGAATCGTTGGATACATTGGGCGGGAACAGGCGGCGCCGATTCTGCTGGACGGGCTGGAAAAGCTGGAATACCGGGGGTATGACTCCGCCGGCGTCTGCATCAGCGACAGCGGCAGCCTCAAAGTGGCCAAGGCCAAGGGACGGCTGTCCCATCTGGCGCAGCTGCTGGACGGCGGCCGGGCGCTCCGCGGAACGGCGGGGATCGGCCATACGCGCTGGGCGACGCACGGCGCGCCTTCGGATGAGAACAGCCATCCGCATATTGCCGATTCCGGAAAGATTGCGGTGGTTCATAACGGCATTATTGAGAATTATCAGAAGCTGAAGGAGCGCCTGATTGCGTCCGGAAAGCATTTTCAGTCCGAGACGGATACAGAGGTGATTGCCAACCTGATTGAGTACTTTTACGACCAGGGGTTCGACTTCAGGATGTCGGTGCGAAAAGCGGTGGAGAGAATGGAGGGCAGTTATGCCCTGGGAATCATGTGCCGCGACTATCCGGACACGATCATCGCCGTCAAACAGGACAGCCCTCTGATTTTCGGCTTTGGGGAGGGATGCCATTACATTGCCTCCGACGTGCCTGCGATTTTGAAATACACCAGAGAGGTCTGCTATCTTGACGACGGCGATATGGTGGTCTTTACCGATCATGATGCGCACTTTTTCGACGCCGCCGGCGATCCTGTGCAGAAAGCGCCGGAGCACATCACCTGGGATACAGCTGCGGCGGAAAAGGGCGGCTACGCCCATTTTATGCTGAAAGAAATTCACGAACAGCCGAAGGCAGTCCGTGATACGCTGGCGCCGAGGCTGCAGGACGGCCGGGTGGTTCTGGATGATATCACGTTGACCGCCGGCTATCTGCAGAATCTCAGCCGTATTTATGTGGTGGCCTGCGGGTCGGCCTATTATGTGGGCGTGCAGGGCAAGTACATCATTGAGAAGCTGTGCCAGATCCCCGTGGAGCCGGTGCTGGCTTCGGAATTCCGGTATGCGGATCCGGTGCTGGGCGGCGATACGCTGGTGGTGATCATCAGCCAGTCCGGCGAAACGGCAGATACGCTGGCGGCCCTGCGGGAGGCAAAGGCCCGCGGCGCCAGAACACTGGCGGTGGTCAACGTGGTGGGCAGCTCCATTGCAAAGCTGGCCGACGACGTGATCTATACCTGGGCCGGCCCGGAGATTGCCGTTGCGACGACAAAGGCGTATTCCACACAGCTTTCCGTGATATACCTGCTGGCGCTTTATTTCGCACAAAGCCTGAAAACGCTGGAACCGGCGCGCTTTGCCCAACTGTATGCAGAGCTGAGGGACCTGCCGGATAAAATGGAAGCGGTGCTGGCGGAGGACGTCGTTGAGCGCATTCAATATGACGCCTCCCGGTATTTCAACAACCGCGACGTATTCTATATCGGCCGGAATCTGGACAGCGCGACATGCCTGGAGGGGAGCCTCAAGCTGAAGGAGATCGCCTATCTGCATTCTGAGGCATATGCGGCCGGCGAGCTGAAGCATGGCCCGATCTCCCTGATTGAAGACGGCACGCTGGTGGTGGCGCTGGCGACCAATCCGGCGCTGTTTGACAAGACGATGTCCAACGTCAAAGAGGTGAAAGCCCGCGGCGCGGAGGTCCTGGGGCTGACCATCCGTCGCTTTGACAGGGAGATTCAGAAGAATGTGGACAGCGTGATCCTCACGCCGGAGACCGATCCGCTGTTTCAGCCCAGCCTGTCCATCATACCGCTGCAGTGCTTTGCGTACTATGTGGCGCTGATGCGCGGCTGCGATGTGGATAAGCCGAGGAATCTGGCGAAATCTGTGACGGTGGAATAGCCGCCGGAAGACGAAAAAACGGAGGAGACGTCATGGGAGCGGGAGAACTGAAGATTGATGCGAGACGGCAGAGAATCCTGGAAGAGCTGAATCGGGAAGGCCGGGTTGTGGTATCGGAGCTGGCGAAGGAACTCAATGCGACGACAGTCACCATCCGGAGCGACCTGGATGCGCTGGAACGGGACGGATACCTGGAACGGATCCAGGGCGGCGCTGTGCAGAAACTGCAGAACTTCTACAACCTGGAATACCAGATGCGAAACCGGATCAACAGCGAGGAGAAGCGGGCCATTGCGGCAGCGGCGGCGGCGTGCATCCGGGACGGAGAGACCCTGTTTATCAATTCCGGTTCAACGACTTATTTTACGGCGGCGGCGCTGAAAAAGCACAAAAATTTAAGTGTGGTGACCAATTCCCTGGCGGTGGCCATGGAGCTGGGCGCGGTGCCGACCTTCCATGTTGTGCTGCTGGGCGGAGAAATGAACGTACAGTACGCCTTCACCTACGGCAGCGAAGCGCTGGAGCATCTGCGCCGGTATAAAGCGGATACGGCGATCCTGTCGCTGGACGGTGTCAGCGCCGAAAGCGGGATCACCACGCATCACGCGCAGGAGACGCTGCTGGATAAGCTGATGGTGGAACGGGCGGTGCGGACCATTGTGACGGCCGATCACAGCAA
>JAHZEF010000194.1 GCA_019422005.1 Clostridiales bacterium | reverse complement strand
CCAAGCTGGACGCTCCCCCAGGCGCATGTTCCCGGAGTACATACGGTCTTGATCCGGAGGACTTTGTTCTGCTTTATGCGGCTGAGTTTTCTTCGCGCAAAAATCAGTCCATGCTGATTCGCGCCCTGCAGTCTCTTCCGCCGCAGGTAAAGCTGCTGCTGCCCGGCCAGGGCGCCCTGCTGGAGGAGTGCCGCCGTCTGGCCAACACTCTGGGTGTAGCGGACCGGGTCGTTTTTCCGGGTTTCGTCTCTCCCATGGCACCGCTGTATGCTCTGGCGGACGCCGCTGTCACCTCCAGCCGTTCTGAGGGACTGCCGTTCAACGTAATGGAATCCATGTATGCCGGCCTCCCGGTGATTGCCAGCCGTGTCAAGGGACACACCGACCTGCTGGACGATGGGCGCACCGGCCTTTTGTATCCCTTTGATGACACCGCCGCCTTTGTCCGCGCCGTGAAGCGCCTGCTCGAGGAACCAGGCCTTTGCGCCGCCTTAGGCAGCGCCGCACACGACGCGGTCCAGCCCTACGCCTTGGACGCCGTCCTGCCCCAGGTGATGGAGCAATATCTTTCCCTGGTGCCCGCCGCCCAGCCGCTTCGGGCTCCCGCATTTTCCACAACTGACAAGGAGTGATTGATTTTGGCTCATACCCCTCAGCCCGTCCCCGTTTCCCGCACCGACTTCCTGGGGCGGATCTTCCCCTGGCTTTTGCCCGTGCTGCTGTTCTTCTCCATCACCGGCACCAGCCGTTTTGCCGCCGTGGTGCTGGCGGTGGTGGCTATTCTTTTTTCCATCGGCCGTGTGCCTGTGGCCAATCTGCGCAATCGTCTCTCTCCTTTGACTGCAGCAGTCTTTTTCTATTCCCTGATCTGTCTGCTCTCCGGCCTTTGGTGCCATTTTGGGCTTTATGCTGCCCGGGAAAGCGCCAAAACCCTGGCGGCATTTTCTATTTTTGCCCTGGTTTTGATGCGAGTAAAACGGGAGCATCTGCGCGGCCTTTTGAAAACGCTGGACGGCGTGCTGGCTGTTATCGCCCTTTTGTGCATTGACGCATCGTCCCTGCAGCTTCTTTCCCGCGGTTTTTCCTGGGTCATGGCCCTGTTTAAGGCCGGGTATCCCTTGGAGACCATGGGATACGAAACCGGTGTCCGCATTACCGGCATTTTCAGCAACGCCAACGTTTCCGCCGGTCTGCTGGCCTTCGGCCTGATTCTCTCCCTGTATTTGATTCGCACAGAGGAATCCCCTCGTACGCGGCTTGTCCTGTTTGTGGGACTCGGTGTGGAATCCCTGGCGTTCTTCCTCTCTTTCTCCATGGGCGCCATGGCCTCCTTTGGCCTGACCTGCCTAGTCTATCTGCTCTGCTCCGGAAAGGGCAACCGTCTTTCCCTGCTGATCCTGATGCTGGAATCCGTACTGGCAACTGTGATCTGCTCGTTTGCCGCCACCCCCTTCCTGGGCATCAGCGGCGCCGCAGCCCTGGTTCCCATGCTGCTCAGCGTTCTCTGCGGCCCGGCCATCTGGGTGTTGGACCGCTTTGCAGGGCAGCCGCTCCTTGCCGTTCTGAAGGGCCGGGACAAGGCAGTTGCCGTTGCTGCCGTGGTGCTGGTGGCTCTGACGGTTTGTTACGGTGTGCTGGCGTACAATCTCACCGGAGATCTGACGCTGGAAAGCGGCGTCACCATTTCCCGGGCAATCTATCCCGCAGCAGGAGAATACACGCTCACCTGTGACGGCGACGACGTCCAGGCCGTCATCTACAGCCAGACGGAAGCGGAGCTGATGATGCACACCAACACCGTCCTCTATGAGGGGTCGCTTTCCGATGCTGCCTTTACCGTGCCGGAGGGCAGCCGGGTTGTCTGGTTCCAGCTCAGCGGAACGGGCACCGTACGCAGCGTCACCCTTTCCGATGGAACGCAGCTGCCGCTGGGCTATACCCTGCTGCCGGAATTTGCCGCTAACCGGATTCAGGGCCTGTGGGCCAACCAGAACTTCATTCAGCGTCTGGTATTCTTCCGGGACGGCCTGAAGCTGTGGCAGGCAAGCCCCCTGATCGGCTGGGGTGTCGGCGGTGTTGAAGGCCAGCTTACTTCCGTGCAAAGCTTTTATTATGAATCCAAGTACATCCATAATCAGTTCATTCAGATTATGGACGAGGCCGGCGTGCTGGGCCTGGCCGCCTTCGTGGGGATGTTGGGCAGCGCCGTCTGGATGCTGACCCGCCGCCGCAAGGATGCGGACCCGCTGCTGGCCATGCTGGCAGCTTGCCTGACCATGATGGTGGCCCACTCCATGACAGAGGTGGTCTGGTCCACCCAAATCTATCAGTCTGCCGTCTTTGTCCTTTTTGCTGTGTTGATTCTCTGGAACAGCTCTCCAGAAGCAGCGCCGGTCTCCAAGCCGGCCAAGGGGCGGGTCGCCGCCGGAGCGGCATGGGGGCTGATCGGCATCTTCGCTTTGCTCCTGAGCGGCCATTTGCTGGCCGCAGGCCAGCTGGAAAAGCTGGATACGGACAATATTTCCTCCTCCGAATTCCTCTCTGCCATGGAAACCATGGACCGGCTGGATGTCTACGATGACTCCGATTACAAAGTCAATCTGATGGCCAATTATCTGCGCTTTGATACCGCTGTGGGACGGGGCATGGCAGATCACTATGCCCAGCAGCTGTTGGCAAATCAGGAGTATGACACATGCTATCAGGTCGCCGCTTATTACTATCTGCCGCTGCGGGATTTCGACGGATTCTTTGAGTCCATTCGTGTCGGTCTTCTGCAGGAGCGCTCCAATCCCGCTGCCTGGAACAGTGCCTTCCATCTTTTCCAGCAGGCCTTTGATGGATTGGAAGCGGACGATATGGACGCTTACGTTTCCGGAATTGTCTCTATCGGCGCGCTGATGGACGAGACCAACGAAATTTTGATGGCACCAATTACGCTGGATGAGGGCAACGCCGCCTTGCTTGCATGTGCGCGTACGCTGACCGATGTCTCCGGCGAAGCAGCCCAGGCAGTTCTCGCTTCCCTTCTGAGTGAATAACACAGCAAAAGTCCCGGCTTTTGAAAAGCCGGGACTTTTTTTGTTTCTTTGCACATCCGCGTACCAAAATCGGCTGTTGCCTCCTATTTATGAGGTTTGCGCGTATACAGATCATCAAAGGAGGTTTTTTCATGCAGCAAACAGCAAATTACCAACTCAACCAATGGGATGGCGAGGACCGGATCATGCGGGTCGATTTCAACAGCGACAACGCAAAAATTGATGCCGCCCTGCAGCAAAACGCCGCCGCGCTTTCTCAGGCCACTGCCGACCTGCAATCCGCCTTGGAGACCGAGCGGCAGGCCCGGGCTTCCGGTGATACCGCCGCCAGTCAGGCAACCGCTTCTGCCAAGCAGGAACTCCTCAATGCCATCTCTGCCGAACAGTCTGCCCGGAGCTCCGGAGACACCGCAATCCGCGGAGAGTTTGCCGCCGCAGACGCAGCGATTCGGCAGGAGTTTGCCGCGGCAGATGCGGCCGTATCCGCAGCCTGCCCCATCTTCAAAATTCAGAGTATTGTCACCTCTCAGGCTGCCACGCAGATTGACTTGGATCTGCGTGACGCCAGCTACCGCAACCTGGCCTTTTTGCTTCTGATCCCGCAGGTCAACACAGCCTCATCTACGGTTTATCTCCGCGTCAATGGTATTTCAGCCAATAACTATTATGTAGGCTCCACGTTGCGGTCATTCCTGTCGTATTTCAACCCCTGCAATCCCACTGGCAACAAGCCCGGTTATGCGATTTGCCGGCTGGCCCTCTATACAAATATAATTTCCTGCGTAACGCAGAATGTGAGCTATGACGGCGGCGGTTTGGAGTTCTACACTTCCGGTGCGATCGTGAATCCTAACATCGCTAAAACGAGCGCGCTGCAAACACTCAACGTTGTTACAGAAGACGGCGGCTTAATTGACGCGGGCAGCCGCTTTACACTTTACGGCATGAGATTCTGAATACACTGCCGAAACAGCCCCCTGTCAGATAACAAAGTCTGACAGGGGGCTGTTTTACAGCGGCATCTGTTTCTCCAGTTCCTTTCGGAATTCCGGATG
>JAHZEF010000193.1 GCA_019422005.1 Clostridiales bacterium | reverse complement strand
AATCTGCCATGATTACCATTGCCGGCCGCCCCAACGTGGGCAAATCCACGCTGCTCAACCGGCTTGTGGGGGAAAAGGTCGCCATTGTCTCCAATAAGCCCCAAACGACCAGGACGCGGATCAGCGGCGTTCTGAACCGCGGTGCAACGCAGTTTGTGTTTATGGACACCCCGGGCTTTCACAAGCCGAGAACACGGCTCGGAACTTACATGGTTGAAGTCGTGCGGGAATCCGTCAGCGATGTGGACGCCGTATTGCTTCTGGCCGAACCCATTGCCAACGTCGGTCTGCAGGAGGCTGCGCTCCTGGAACAGATGAAAGATTCCGGTATTCCCGTGATCCTGGTGCTCAACAAAATCGACACCGTGGAAAAGGATACGCTTCTGTCTGTCATCGCGGCATACAGCCAATCCTACCCCTTTGCATCCATCGTGCCGGTTTCCGCCAAAACCGGGGACGGAATCGAAGATCTGCTGTCTGAAGCCGGGAAATACGCCGTGCCGGGGCCCCAGCTGTTCCCGGACGGTATGATAACTGACCAGCCGGAGCGGCAGATCCTTGCGGAAATCATCCGGGAAAAGCTGCTCTGGTGCCTGGAAAAAGAAATCCCCCACGGAACCGCTGTCGAGATCACAAGGTTTTCAGAACGGGAAAGCGGCATCATTGATGTGGATGCCACAATATACTGCGAAAAGGCCAGCCACAAGGGGATCATCATCGGCAAGCAGGGCGCCATGCTGAAAAAAATCAGCACCCTGGCGCGGGAGGACTGCGAACGGTTTATGGGCGCCAAAATCTATTTGGAGACCTGGGTAAAGGTCAAAGAAAACTGGCGGGACAATGCAAACCTGATTCATAATTTTGGATTTGACACAGGGCGTCCCTGAGCATCCTGCAGAAAAGCAGCGCGGATCCGGTTGGATCTGCGCTGCTTTTTTCTAATCAAACCAGGAGTCGTCCGGCGTATACAGGCGGTTCAGCGAGGCATACGAAAAGCCCTCGTGGCTGCCGGCAACGGAAATCTTGACATAGGAAATTCCGTCCAGCGAAGCCAATGTCGCTGTGACAGCCCGGACTGCCATGTTTTCAGCCTCCCGGCTGCCCGCACAGGACAAAAATGCACGGGAAAAGTCCACATGGCAGATCCCGTTTTTCTGCTCCACATACTGTACTGCCGTCCCGGCAGGCAAAGGGTTTTCCAGGCCATTCAAATCCTGAAAGGAAATCAGTTCCTGCATCAGCGCCTCCGGCAGAGAGTTCTGCGAGGTCTTCCGGATACAAACCGGCACGGCAGCCAGATGCCTGCCCTCAGAGCCGGAAACATACAGAGTGGCGTCCACTTCATTCAGGCCGGCACGCACCACATCCATTGCAGATTCATCCCGCACAAATGCGCGATCCAGATCCATGCAGACATAGTTGTGGACAGGCTCCCCCTCCACCAGGATCCGCACCGACTTTATCGTCTCCAGTTCCGTCAGGGAGTTGACCAGCGAAAGAATCGCCATTCTCTCCAGCAGCTCCGTGGTCGGCTTGTTGAGGAGGAATTCAGAAGAGAGGTTCACGGTACAGGCGCCGTCCTCGTCCACCTGCAGATCCCGCAGCGCCGTCCCTTCCGGCATCACCGCCAGCTGCCCCTCTTCCTTGGGCCCCTCGATCAGCTGCTGAACCACAAAGCCGGGAATTTGCGCCGCATCGCTGAAATAACTGGTCCGTTCCGTGCCGACAAGATACCGCCCGTTGGCATCAGAAAAGTACAGGCGGACAGCCGTCTCCGTATTGACGGCCCCCAGATCCTGCAGGACGAAATCCTTATCACGCAGGACCTTCGCCTCGGTGCCCATATCGGTCCCCTCTCCCGTCTCCAGGCACACGCCGCTTACGCTCTCAAACTGGGTCAGCGTTTTGGTGATACACGCCGCGGCAATGGAGCGCTCAATCCGCTGCAGCCCCGCATACGCTTCGCTGAGCAGCACAGTCAAAACACCGTCGTCCAGAGAAGTCCCCAGGCACTGCAGATCTGCCGGGAACGGGGACTGCAGGCCTGCGGCAGGCAAATGGGAAAAGTATTGGTTCAGAAACTCGCTGTACGTGGGCAGATCCTCTGAAAAGGCCCACCGCTCCGCACCCAACACCCCGTCAGGCGCTCCGAATTCCGCCTCTTGGCTCCGGTAATAGAGCAGCACGCCTCCCGAATCTCCGGATGAAGCGGCACTGCACCCCAGCAAGCCGATCAGCAAACTCAGAAACACACACAGCAAACTCCGCTTCCGGATCATTCCTCATCCTCCAGGCCGAAGAACGGAAACACCACGGTGAACCGCGTCCCGCCCTCCGGACGGTTCTCCACCGAAACCGTCCCATAATTTCGAACTACCAGATCATGCACAATGGACAAACCGAGCCCGCTGCCGCCCGCCATACGGGAGCGCGCCTTATCCACGCGGAAAAACCGGTCAAAAATGAACGGGATCGCTTCCTCCGGGATACCGACGCCTGTATCCTCCACAATCAGCACCACATCGTCATCCACGCGGTTCAGGCGGACGGCAAGGCTTCCGCCTTCCACATTGTACTTGATTCCGTTTTCCACCAGATTGAATGCAATCTGGTAGATATCATCCCCGCGCGTAACCACCGTGCAGCCCAGTTCCATACGCGCCTCCAGGCGAATCTGCCGAAGCTCCGCCAGCGGCGTCAGGAGCCGGACCACCTTCTCCACGACAGGGCCGGCTTCCACAACCACAAGCTCTTCCTTCGGAGAGTCATCCACCCGGCTGAGCTCCAGGAGCTTTTCCGCAATGCGGGTCAGGCGATCCGCCTCGTTGCCGATGTCGCCGACAAATTCCCGAACCGTTTCCATATCCATTTCATTCTGCAGGACTGAATCTGAAAGCAGCTTGATGGAAGCCAGCGGCGTCTTGAGTTCATGGGATGCATCGGATACAAATTGCCGCTGCGCCTTTTCAGAAGCCTGAAGCCGGTCGGTCAGTTTGTTGAACTCCTCCGCCATCACGCCGACCTCATCGTGCCCCCGAAGCTCAATATGGTGGCTGTATTCCCCTTCCCGCAGCAGTTGGATCGACTGGAGGATCAGCCGCATACGGCGGGAGAACGTCAAGGAGAACACCAGGGAAAACAGCAGAATAATGATGCCCAGGACAACGGAAATCCGGATCAGATTGGCCTCCAGCGCACTGATGATCGCCCCCTGATCCGTATCATACTCCATCAGATAGACAGAGCCGATGGGGCTGTCATAGTAGAGGATCGGCATGCAGGCGCGGCTCTCCAGCGCCCCCGCCCGGTACGCGCAGTAAAAAATATCGTTTCCCTCCAGCGCCAGTGCGACTTCGGAGAAAAGGACGAATTTGCCCGCAGCGTTCGCCTTGGCCAGGGAATCATACAGCGCACGCCCTTCGCTGTCCGTCACAATCACGCGCGTGGCGCCCAGATCGCCCAGCAGATTGATGACCTGGGTGACATTCTCGGTATTCAGCGTTTCCAGGCCGGACATGGAAGAAACCACCAGCTGAGTCTTGCCCTGCAGAGAAGCCGCCTTGGTCCGGAACATCATGTCCCGCGTGGTATTGGCCGAATACACGTTCAGGAACACCAGAACAACCGAGGTGATCAGCACGTATGTCAGCGCATAGCGGAACTGCGAGCTGCTTCGAAGCAGGGAAACCCTTCGTTTAAGCTTTGAAATAATACCCAACTCCCCATTTGGTCAGGATAAACTCCGGCTCCGCCGGATTATTTTCCAGCTTTTCCCGGAGACGGCGAATATGCACGTCCACCGTCCGGATATCGCTGCGGTATTCGTATCCCCAGATGGTGTCCAAAAGGCTTTCCCTGGAGTATACGTGATTGGGATTCCGCATCAGCAGTTCAATCAGGTCAAACTCCTTGGCCGTCAAGTCCACCGCCACATCTCCGCGATAGGCATTGCGCCCTTCGGCGTCGATGGAGATATGGCCGTGCTGCAGACGCATCTGCTTGTCCGGACGCTTGGGGGCAGCTCTGCGCAGCAGCGCCCGCACACGCGCCTTCAGCTCCAGGATGTTAAACGGCTTCGTCAGATAATCGTCCGCGCCGTGCTCAAAGCCCAGCAGCTTGTCCATATCATCCGCCTTGGCTGTCAGCATGATGATCGGTACATCCGAAAATTCCCGG
>JAHZEF010000192.1 GCA_019422005.1 Clostridiales bacterium | reverse complement strand
TGTCCAGCTTCTGCTCCATGGACAGGGTGTTCAGGGTGCAGATGGACAGGACCTGCGTCTGGCCGCGGGTGAAAAGGCCGGAGCCGTGAACCCGCGGCAGCACGCCCACCTGGGCGTCCAGCGGACGGATTTCGTCCATCTGGCGGCCGTCCACGCGCTTGCCGGCCAGCAGCCACTTCTTGACCACCTTTTTCTGCATCTTGTAGAGGCAGACTTCAATATTCTGCTCATAATCTTCATATTTTTCCGCGAACTTCTCGGCAAAATCCAGGCGGGTTTTGGCCAGACGCTCCTCCCGGATATTTTTGTCCGGCGTGTCCAGCGCGAATTCGATCTGATCCATGCCATAGGCCATCAGTTCGTCCAGCAGCTCGTGATTGACGGCGGCTTTTTCAAACGTGAATTTGGGCTTGCCGATCTGGCGGACGATCTCATGGATAAAGGCGACAATTTTCTGATTGGTTTCGTGGGCCAGGCGGATGCCGCCCATCAAAATGTCTTCAGGCACCTCGTCGGCCTCCGTTTCGATCATGACCACCTTTTCGGCGGTGGAGGCGATGCAGCAGAACATTTTTGCTTCCCGGCGCTGCTCGGAGGAGGGGTTGATCACGTATTCGCCGTTCAGGTATGCAATCTCCGTGGTGGCCATGGGGCCGTTCCAGGGGACGTCGGAATACGCTGTGGCAATGAATGCGCCCAGGGAGGCGACCACTTCCACAGGGTTGTCATAGTCATTGGAGAGAACGGTGCAGGTGATCACCACATCGTTGCGCAGTTCGTCGTCAAAGAACGGGCGCATGGGGCGGTCGATGATCCGGGAGTTGAGGATTCCGCGCTCCGAGGGGCGGCCCTCGCGGCGGTTGAAGGAGCCGGGGATCCGGCCCACGGCGTACATCCGCTCTTCAAATTCGATGGTCAGCGGGAAATAGTCGATACCGGTCTTGGGGGCCGAGGAAGCCACGACGGTGACCAGCACCACCGTATCGCCATAGCGGCAGATGCATTCGCCGTTGCACAGCTCCGCCACTTTGCCGGTTTCCACCGTGAAGGTACGGCCGCCGATTTCGGTTTCGAAAATATGGTGGTTGGGGTATTGCTTGTGAGTGATCATAAAAATCTCCTTTCGTGTCAGACGCACGGGAGATTTAGCATTTGAAACCAACGCTCAGAAGGCCTGGGCGGCAGTTTCAATTGCTAAACACAGCCCCATGCGGTCCCGTTTGTAAAAATGGGCGGCCAGGGGCCGCCCATTTTGGCTGCGATTACTTACGGATGCCCAGCTTCGCGATGATTGCACGGTAGCGGTTGATGTCCTTCTTGGCCAGATAGTCCAGCAGGCTGCGGCGCTTGCCGACCATCATCAGCAGGCCGCGGCGGCTGTGGTTATCATGCTTGTGCACGCGCAGATGCTCGGTCAGCTCGTTGATGCGGGCGGTGAGAATGGCGATCTGAACCTCCGGAGAACCGGTGTCGCCCTCGTGGGTTGCATTTTCGGCGATGACTTTCGCCTTGACGTCTTTCTGAATCATGGTTGTTCCACCTTTCTGATTTCTGCCCGCAGTCCAAGTACCGGGCCGGTAGAATGCCCTCTCAAAAGCGGCGCTGTCCCGGAACTGAGAAATGGGGCGCTGCCGACAATGCGTCAGCTGTATTACAATACCATAGTTTATCCCAAATGTAAAGTGGATTTTCACGCACAGAGTGGGAGTTTTCGTGAAAACGCCGGGCCTGGCCGGCGTTTCCGGTCAAAATAATTGCGGCGGCCCTCAGGCGGATGCGCCGGCTCTTTCGAAATCGGCGGCGCCGTGCTTGCAGATGGGGCAGACGAAATCCTCCGGCAGCGGATCCCCCTCGTAAAGGTAACCGCAGATGCTGCAGCGCCAGCCGGCCTTGCCGGCGGCTTCCGTCCGGGGCTTCGGCTTGACGCTGGCGTGGTAATACGCGTATGTCATGGAAGGGGCGGCGCTCAGGACTTCCCCGTCCACCACGTCGGCGATCAGCTGTGTATGGGTTCCCAGATCGATGGTCTGCACCACGCGGCAGGACAGATAGGCGTTGGTCACGCCCGCCACATAGGCCACGCCGTTGGAAGCCCTGGGCGGCTCGCCCACAATTTTTTCCGCGGTACGCCCGCTCTGAAAGCCGTAGTGCCGGAATACTTCGAAGGGCGCCTCGGTGGACAGCATGCTGACGTTGAACACACCGGTGCGCAGGATCATGTCATGGGTGTAATTCTGCTTGTTGACGGTGACGGATACCCGGTTGGGCGTGCTGGTCACCTGCAGGAGCGTATTGATGATGCAGCCGTTGTCCCGGCTGCCCTCCCGCGCGGTCAGGACGTACAGGCCATAGCTGATGGAAAACATGGCGTTTGGATTCATTCTGCTTCCTCCTCTGCTGCAGGGCTCCGTGACGGGGCCTGCAGTCCGTACTGCTTCGATCATACCATGACGGGCCAGATTGTCAACGGGTTTTTTTGACGCGGATCGTCACATCAGGGCGCTTTCCCCCATAGTATGGCTCGAGGAAGGAGGATTATTGAAATGTTTGATCGAGTTTACAGTTCCCAGTGCAGCTGCGGGGCCCAGTCCGCATGCAGCGACTCTGCTTCTCGCTTTTGCACCTACCAGTTCCCGTCCTGCGGCGGGACCGACACCTACAACGCTTCCGGCCCGTCCTATGGCCCCAACTACCAGCGCGCGCTGCGGCGGCTTCAGGCCGTGGCGGACGCCATCCCGGTCCGGAGATACGTACCGCAGCAAAGCCTGACCCCCGCCTGCTCCTGCGGGTGCCATTGCGGGTGCGGCTGTCACTGCAGCTGCGGGTGCCAGGATTGCGCCTGCGGGTGCCAGAACGGCTGCAGCTGCGGATGCCAGAACGGCTGCAGCTGCGACTGCGGCTCCCAGAGCGGGGATTCCTGCACGCAGGCGCAGTATTTCGGCCATCCCACCCAGGAGGTGGCGGCCGGAGGCAGTCTGATTTTCTCCCGCTATTCTCCGCCGGAGGATGCGGATCCTGCAGCGTCCCTGATGCTGCCCTGCGGCAAATATCTGATCAGCTACAGCGTCAACGCTTCCGCTGCCGGCGCGGCGGACTCCGCAACGCTGGGGATCGCACCGCAGATCAACGGGGTGGCATTCCCCAGAGGCGGCAGCTTTGCCACGGTTCCGGCCGGCGGCAGCGCGGCGCTGTCGTCCTCATTTATTGTGTCCCTGTCCAACGCCGCCAATACCGTCAGCTTCTACAATACCGGCGCGCTGAGCACCACGTATCAGCTGCTGAACATTTCCGTCACCCGGGTCTGCTGACCCGCGGGAACGCAGGCCGCGCCGTACGGCGCGGCGCTGCGGGAGTACGGCGGCTGCCAGACCGGAAACGGCTTGAGAAACGGTTTGTTTTCCAAAGCCGCCGCCCCCGGGACCTCCGGGGGCGGGCCGGTCAGCACGCCGGCAGGGAAACGGCCCATGCATGTACATCCGCCAGGGTTCCCATGGGGAACGTCTCTGTGGGGAGATTCCTGGCATTGAGCAGAAAATCCGTCACCAGCAGAACTTCCATTCCCAGCAGGCGGGCGCAGCCGTCCTCCTCCACATCATTTCCGATCATGATGCAATCCTCCGGCTGCACGCCCAGCCTGCTGCAGACCTCCCGGTAAAAGCCGGGGTTCGGCTTTGCGCAGAAGCTGTTTTCGAAGGTGGTGACCAGCGGGAAATCCGCGGCCTCCAGCCCAAGCCAGCGCAGACGCGACGCAGTGGCGATTTCCGGAAAGATGGGATTGGTGGCGATCGCAACGGTATAGCCTTTTCCCTGCAGCGTATGTACGATTTCCCGGCTCAGGCCGGAGATCGGGCATACCTCGGCGCAGCGCTGGAACTCCGTCCGGTAATATTGGAGAAAGCGCTCCTCGTGAGAGAAATAATCCATGCCGCTCTCCCGCGAAAAAGTTTCCGCGAAGGCTTCGCGGTTGGTCCGGGAACCGTCGTTCCGCACCATGGCCCTGGTGCCGGACCAGACCAGGCGGATCAGCTCCTCCGGCTGAAATTCGGGAAGCGACCGGCAGAGTCCCTGAAAATATGCCTGCTCAAATTTCTTCATATCCATAGGCAGCAGCGTGCCGTCCAGATCAAACAGAATCACCGGCCGCCCGGCAATGCTCTGAAGTTTCATTTTCCCCTTCCTCCTT
>JAHZEF010000191.1 GCA_019422005.1 Clostridiales bacterium | reverse complement strand
GGGGAACCGCTGAATTTTACGGAAAAACAGTTTATTCACCTTTTGTATCAGCATTTTGGAAAGCCGGAGCCGGAGCTGGCGCGGCAGAGCGGGGATCCGGGGGCCGGAGGAAAGTGACCCTGTGCTGCGGCGGCCGGACAGGGTCTCCCCGAACATGAAAAACGCGGCCGCCGGTCATACCGGCGGCCGCGTCCGGATCTTCTCCGCCGGCCAGGCCGGCGGAGAAGATCCGGAGGAAGCACTATGATGGGATTGCAGTGGGGGTGTGGGCGGCCTGAGGGCGCATCCGTCTATTCCCTGCGTCCCCGTCCGCCCGCCACCAGAAGGATCAGGCGGAACAGCTGCGCCAGAGAAACGGCCAGAGCCGCCACATAGGTCATGGCGGCGGCAGACAGCGTCTTGCGTGCGCCGGCCAGCTCCTCTTCATCCAGCAGATGGCCGGCCTCGATGGCCGCCAGAGCGCGGCGGCTGGCATTGAACTCTGTGGGAAGCGTTACCAGCTGGAACAGGACTGCCAGGGCGAAGCAGGCAATGCCCAGATACGCGACATTGACAAACACCTGCCCGTAGCTCATGAAAATCAGGCCGATCAATACCAGCGGCATGGCCAGCTTGGATCCCAGATTGGTAATGGGAATGATGGCGGCGCGAAAACGGATCGGCGCGTAGTTGACGGCGTACTGGATGGCATGCCCGGCCTCATGGGCGGCGACGCCGATGGCGGCGGTGGAAGTGTCGCCGTAGACGCTGTCGGAAAGACGGATGACATTGTCGCGGGGGTCGTAGTGGTCGGTCAGGCTGCCGGAGACGCGCTCGATCCGGACGTCGGAGAGGCCGTTGGCATTCAGCACGGCACGGGCGGCATCGGCTCCGGTGATCCGGCGGCGCGACAGCTGGCCCTGGTAGCGGCGGAATGTGGAATGGACCCGTGCGCTGGCCCACATGGCCAGAAGCACTGCAGGCAGAACCAGAACCAGATAGGTATAGTCGAAAAACATAAGCTCACCAACCTCTTTCATTTGCTGTTATCTTACCCGGAAATTATGAACAATTCAACCATTCTGAAGCGATTGGCAGGAACTTTGCGCCAAAATACATCCGGGCGGCAGGCGCTTTCCGCGTGTGCTGCCGGCCGGGGGCGGCGGGTTTCACAGGAAAGTGATCCGGCCGGTACGGCAGGCCCTGATAAACTGACCCCGCGCAGGCAGGCTGCGCGGGGGATGCTTATTGGGACAGCCAGGTATCCAGCGCCTCCAGCGCCCTCCCCAGATCCTCCGGCGTGTGGGCCGTGGAGAGGAACATGGCCTCGAACTGAGACGGGGCGATGTAGACGCCGCTTTGGAACATATGCCTGGCATACGCTGCAAACGCCTCCGTATCGGCCGTCCTGGCTGAGGCGTAGTCTGTGACCGGGAGGCCGGTGAAGAAGATGCAGCCCAGCGAGCCGACGTGATTCACCTGGAAGGGACGGCCGCAGTGGCGCAGCCGGTCGGCAGCCGCGGAAAAGAAGCGGTCCGACATGGCATTGAGCTGATCATACCACTGGGGATGCTCCTGCAGCAGCCGCAGCCCGGCGAGACCGGCCGCCATGGCCACGGGATTGCCGCTGAGCGTACCGGCCTGATAGACCGGGCCCAGCGGGGCGACCGTCTGCATCACGTCCCTGCGGCCGCCGTAGGCGCCCACAGGCATACCGCCGCCGATGATTTTGCCGAAGGTGGTCAGATCCGGACGGACGCCGAAATACCCCTGGGCGCCGGAAGCGCTCAGGCGGAATCCGGTGATCACCTCATCGAAGATCAGAAGGCTGCCATGCGCGTCGCAGAGCGTACGGAGGCCCTGCAGAAATCCCCCGGCCGGCGGCACGACGCCCATGTTGGCTGCGACGGGCTCCACAATTACGGCTGCGATCTGATTGGGGTTGGCGTCAAACAATGCCCGCACGTCGGCAAGATCGTTGTATGCGGCCGTCAGGGTATCCTGCGTACAGCCGGATGGAACGCCGGCGCTGTCCGGAATGCCGGCAGTCATGACGCCGGAGCCTGCCTGAACCAGCAGGCCGTCGCTGTGGCCGTGGTAGCAGCCGTTGAATTTGATGATCTTGTTCCGCCCAGTAAAGCCGCGGGCAGTCCGGATGGCGCTCATGACGGCCTCTGTGCCGGAATTGACCATGCGGACCATCTCGGCGGACGGCACCATGCTGCAGATCAGTTCGGCCATTTCCACCTCCCGCTCCGTGGCGGCGCCGAAGCTCAGGCCGTCGGCTGCTGCCCGGACGACGGCTTCATAGATCGCGGGATGCGCATGGCCAAGAATCATGGGCCCCCAGGAGCCGACAAAGTCGATGTACTCCGTGCCGTCGGCGTCCGTGATGCGGCTGCCCCTGGCGGAAGCGATGAATTTGGGCGTCATGCCGATGGAACCAAACGCGCGGACCGGGCTGTTGACGCCGCCGGGAATGACGTGCCTGGCACGCGCAAACAGGGCTTCTGACCGATTCATCATCCGATTCTCCCTTCGTCCATGGCTGCGGCCAGCTCTTTTGCAAAATAGGTCAGATAAATATCCGCGCCTGCCCGATAGGCCGCCGCCGCAATCTCGCACATCAGGCCGGTCTCATCCACATACCCCATCCTGCCGCAGGTTTTCACCATGCAGTATTCGCCGCTGACGCTGTAGGCGGCCAGAGGGAGCTGCGTGGCCTCCCTGACTTTGGAGATGATATCCCCGTAGGCCATGGCGGGCTTTACCATCAGGAGATCCGCACCCTCTGCGGCGTCCGCCAGGGCCTCCTTGAGCGCTTCCCGGCTGTTGTGCCAGTCCATCTGATAAGCCCTGCGGTCGCCGAAGGCCGGAGCGGAATCGGCCGCGTCGCGGAAGGGGCCATAGAAGGAGGAGGCGTATTTCACGGCATAGGACAGGATAGGCGTATTGAAGTATCCGTGCCTGTCCAGCGCGCTCCGGATGGCGGCGACACGGCCGTCCATCATATCGGAGGGCGCTACCATATCGGCGCCGGCTTCCGCCTGAGAGACGGCGATCCGGGCGAGATACTCCAGGGTTTTGTCGTTGTCCACGGCGTCGCCGTCCAAAATACCGCAGTGGCCGTGGGAGGTATACTCGCACATGCACACGTCTCCGAGCAGATATAATTCCGGAAATCTTGCCTTCAGGGCGCGCATCGCTTCCTGAACGACACCGTGCTCGGCATAGGCCTCGCTGCCGCATGCGTCCTTATGGTTGGGAATGCCGAACAGCATCATTTTGTCGACGCCGGCCTGCAGCATTTCCTCCGCCTTGAACAGGAGGCGGTCGGTGCTGTAGCGGTATTGGCCGGGCATGGAGGGGATTTCCTCCATCCGGCCCTGTCCTTCCACCACAAAGGCGGGATAAATGAGGGAAGACTTGCTCATGCGTGTTTCGCGGACCATTTTCCGCAGCGCGTCTCCGGTCCGCAGACGGCGCGGCCTCATGACCATATCCATATTAAGCATTCTCCTTTGCACAACTCAGTGCCAGCTCCACGAGGCTGTCCACCGTGGCGGCCGCGGACACGCTGGCCTGCATGCCGAAGGCTTCAGCCTGCAATGCGGTCTGCGCGCCGATGCACAGGGCGCGTACCGCGGAGAGCTCCTCTGTTCCGGCGGCGGCGGCAAAGCCGCGTACGGTGGAGGCACTGGTAAATACCGCCCAGGTGCTGCCGTCCAGCAGGGCCAGCGGTTCCAGGATGGGCGGGCGGGTGTATACGGTTTCATAAATTGGGACGTCCAGCACGTCGGCCCACGGTACCTCCCGGAGGCGGGCGGTGAGCTCGGGGCTTCCCTGACGGGCGCGGGCGATGAATACCCGATCGCCCGGCTCCAGGCGCGCGGCCAGCGCCGCGCCCAGGCTGCCGGCGTCGTAAGTGGAGGGGATCAAATCGGGAAGGATGCCGTGCTGCTCCAGCTGCGCGCCGGTGCCGCTGCCCAGGGCGGCGATTTTCAGATGGGAAAGGCTGCGCACGTCGCGGCCGGCCGCCTTCAGAAGGCGGAAGAAGAGGTCTGCGCCGGAAGGGCTGGTCAGCACCAGCCAGCGGCAGCCGTCCAGCGCCTCCCACGGGATATCCTCCAGCGGATGCAGGCGGATGGTGGGAAACTCGATCACTTCACCGCCCAGCTTCCGCAGCCGGCCCGTCAGGGAGGAGG
>JAHZEF010000190.1 GCA_019422005.1 Clostridiales bacterium | reverse complement strand
CCGGTCTCCTTCTGCACCTTTTCAATCAGCTCCATCTCTTCCGTCTTCATGCAGATGGGCTTCTCCACAAAGACGTTCCGTCCCTGCTTCATGGCCGCCACCGCATGGGAAACGTGCATATCCGTCGGCAGGCAGATGTCCACCGCATCCACGTCGGCCTGCTCGATCAGCTCCATGCCGCTGGCATACACTTTCGCGCCGGACAGCTTGGCCAGGTTCTCCGCACGATCCGGGCGCACATCCGCAATGGCGGTTACCTGAACGCCCAGATCCGCCAGCGCCTTATAGCAGGCAGCATGCATGCCGCCCATGAATCCGCAGCCAATTAAACCGATTTTAACCATCAGAATTTTCCTCCCAAAATGCAGTCCATGGATTTTGATGTGTTGTAAATAATCTGATCCGGCGCATGCGTATACGGCGGGATCATTTCGCCGGCCGCCCAGCCGTCGTAGCCGATATCGGCGAAGGCCTTCATGACCTCCGGCCAGTTGACGTCGCCGGACAGCAGGTCCACAAAGCAGTTGAGGCCGCCGGGATTACAGCGGTAATCCTTGAAGTGCACCTTCTTGATCCGTTTCCCGAGAATGCGGATCCAATGCTCCGGATAGCCGGAATAGACCACGTTGCCCACGTCAAAATAGGAGCCCACATAGTCGCTGCCGACCTTGTCGATGAAGTCGCGCATCTCCAGAGGGGAGAGCAGGAGCTTGTTCCAGACGTTCTCCACGCCAATGTGAATCTGGTACTCCTCGGCAATGGGAGCCAGCTGCCTGAGCGCCTCCAGCGCACGGTCGTACGCCACATCGTACGCCACCACCGGACGCTCCGGCACAAACTCCACCGCCACGCTGCCGGGAACCAGCAGCACCGTATCGGCGCCCAGCGCCTTGGCAAACTTGATTTCGGTCACTGCCGTGTCGTGCGCCTTCCGGCGCTCCTCCGGGTCATCGGAGGTAAACGAATAGGCCCAATACAGGCCGCTGGCCACGCTGGGCAGCGCAATGCCGATCTCCGCTGCAGCGGCCTTCAGCTCTGCAAGCGGCGACTCCGTTGTCGACGGATTCAGATCCCCCTCGGCGTCCAGCGTCAATTCAATGCCCTCAAAGCCGGCGTCCTTCGCCAGCCGCATGGCCTCGATGGCGCTCTTGCCCACAAAGGACCAGTAACTGATGGATTTTTTCAATGGCGGCACCTTCCTTTCAAATGGCTATTTACAGGAATTCAGAAAGAGCGTATACTCTTTGGTACCTCCATTATAAGGCACTGTTTTCCCTTTCGCCTTATATTTTTTGTTTTTTGTTTTATACTATCGGACAATTTTCCGGGAGGATGTTTGCTGTGAATCAGTATCAAAAGTACAAACTGGACTCCGTCTTCACCGTGACGGATCTGGTCAACGTTTCCTATTACAAGCTGCCCCGGAGTTATGAGTTCCCCGGAGAATCCCACGATTTCTGGGAATTCATCTATATTGACAAGGGGGAGCTGGTGGTGACAGCCGGCGCGAGCAAGTATCTGCTGAAGGCCGGCGAGCTGGCGTTTCACTGCCCCTTTGAATTTCACTCCTTCCAGGTCACCAGCCAGAACCCGGTGAACATCATCGTCATCTCCTTCCACTGCGGCAGTCCGTTCATGAAGACCTTTGAGAACAAAATCCTCTTTCTGCATCAGATGGAAAAACAGTGCCTGTCCGCCATTGTCAAGGAGTCGGAGGCATCCTACGTCCATTTTGACAACGTGGCGCCGCTGGTGGATCTGCGCAAAAAGGATTCCGCCCCCTTCGGAGGCGACCAGCTGATCAAAACCAGCCTGGAGCAGTTTCTGATCTACATTTACCGCCGGAATGACAATATCCATTTCGAGGAGCGGACCGTCTCCACAAACCAGATGCATCACCATGCGCAGGCGGCCCTCCAGGTGCAGGAATATCTCAACGAGCATTTCCCCGAAAAGATTACGCTGGAGCTGCTGGCCGGCAAGCTGGGCATCAGCGTGTCCCAGCTGAAGCGGATCTACAAGGAGCAGACCGGCTCTTCCGTGATCGCACATCTGACCAGTATCCGCATCAGCGAAGCCAAGCGCATGATCCGCGAATGCAACCTGAATTTTTCCCAGATTGCCGAGGCGGTCGGCTACGACAATATCTATTATTTTTCCACGCTGTTCAAAAAGCGCACCGGCATGACGCTGACGGAATACTCCAAATCGGTCCGCTCCTGACGCCCCTCCCCTTCTTCCCGCGCCGCCGCTGCCGCGGTTTTAATTAATAAAAACTTTTTATAAATTTACAGCCGCGGAAGCGCGCCTGTATCCGCCGTTTCTCTTCAAAAAATCCGATTTTCCCTTGTACTGTTCCTGTATTTCAGAAAAACCATCCTGAAAAGTCCTGTTTTTCTGTTTGTGCAATATTTTCGGCAGCCGTGCAGCCCCATTTGACAGTCTGTGAAAAACATGATATGTATAGTCTGTTACTATATCAGCTGCTGCAGCTGCTAATCTGAGGAGGAATCTATCCTATGAACATGATCGATACCTTGAAGGGCTCCTACTTCTCCGAAATCCTGCCGGAGGGTTGGGACATTGCCAAGATTCAGGAATGTGTCTCCAACGATCCTGCCACGGTGCTTGACCGTCAGAGCTTCTGGAACGACGGTTTCCAGCCCGTCCCCTGCTCCAATCTGGAGGAGTTCGGCGCCTACATGGGCTTCGAAATTGCAATGCAGATCAAGACCACAAAGGAGGAGGGCCGCAAGCTGATCCTCATCCTGCCGGTCGGCCCCATGGGCATGTACAAATGGGCCGTCTACTTCCTGAAGGCCTGGGGAACCGATTGCAAGCATGTTTACGGTTTCAATATGGACGAGTGGGCCGATGCGGAAGGCAACACGCTGCCCGCCTCCGACCCCGCCGCATTCCAGAACGCCATGATCGGCGCATTCTACGGCCCTCTGGGCGAACTGACGGTTCCGGAATCCCAGAGGAACTTTGCCACCAAGGAAAATCTGCCCACCTATATGGAAAAAATCGAGAAGCTGAAGGCGGAGGGCGCCAAGCAGGTTCTGGTTTACGGCATCGGCCGGATGTGCCATATCGCTTTCTGGGAGCCTCATTTTGCCAAGGAGTATGCAACCGTTGAGGACTGGATGCAGGCTTCCCATCGGATCGGCGCCCGTCTGCACCCGTTCACCATTGAGCAGAACGCCATCACCTCCTTCCGCTCCTCTTGGCCGCTGATCCCCTGCTTCGCCAACACCATCGGCCCCAAGATCATCTTCAATTCCGATTATGCCATCGGCGGCGCCGACGGCGTCCTCTCCCGCGGCATGCAGTGGCAGGGCATGAGCTTCTGGATGACGCTGCGGCACGGCCCCACGAAGGCCATCACCTCCAGCTTTATTCCCACCATGCCCGGCAAGCTGTTCTTCATGGAAGAGCTGGCAGGCCCTCTCTGCGCCGACACCAACTGATCATCCCGGATTTCCGCTCTGCGGTCCGGCGCAGCCACAGCATTGTAAAACTGAGAAGCCGGATACAGCCCGGCTTCTCAGTTTTTTGTCGGCAGGCGGAAGGGGCCCCGCGCCGTCCGCAGCCCTGCCGTTCTGACCGCCTCCCCGTTTGGCCGGCAGATGCGCAGAAAAGCAGCCGCAAAGCGGCTGCTTTTCTGCATTCCGTTCCAACTCAGATCACAAACACACCCTCCGGATGGTTGGAGCGTTTCCAGGCGCGGCACCGCGTCAGAACCCGCCGCAGCTGCTCCATCTCGATCGGCTTTGTCAGATGCCCGTTCATCCCGGCCAGGCGCGTCCGCTTCACGTCCTCCGGAAACGCGTCGGCCGTCATGGCCACAATGGGGAGCTCTTCTATCTTCGGCTTGCCGCTGCTGCGGATCCGCCGGGCCGCTTCACAGCCGTCCATCACCGGCATCCGCACGTCCATAAACACCAGGTCATAGTAAAACGGCGGCTTTTCCGAAACCCTGGCCACAGCCTCGCAGCCGTTTTCCGCCACCTCGACGCAGGCGCCGAGGTACTGCAGCATCTCCGTCGCAATGCGCTGGTTCAGCGTATGGTCCTCCACCAGCAGCACCCGCATGCCGGACTGCTCCGGCTGCTCCGGCGCATCCGCTTCCTCCGCCGGAAGCGCCGTATTCCGCTTTTCAAAGCAAATTTCCACAGAGAACCGGGTTCCCTTTCCGTATTCGCTCTCCACCCGG
>JAHZEF010000019.1 GCA_019422005.1 Clostridiales bacterium | reverse complement strand
CATACGCCTGTTATAGCACGTTCCGGCCAGAAATGCAAGAGGCAGAATCGCCCGCCGCCGCATTCCCCGCAGCAGGGCGGGCAGCCGCCTTTCCGGCAGCTGCCCGCCCCGTCCTGTCACCGGTTTTCCGCTCCCGCCTGCAGCGGCAGCGTCTCCAGATACGCCGCAGTCTCCAGCGCAAGCTCCATCATTTCGGTAAACGAGGTCTGCCGTTCCTCCGCCGACAGGCTTTCCCCGGTAACCAGATGATCCGAAACCGTGCAGATTGCCAAAGCGCGGCGGCCGGCCCGGGCCGCATTGCAGTAGAGCGCCGCCGCCTCCATCTCCACCGCCAGAACCCCCATCTTGGCCCAGAGGGCATTGACCCGGCGGCTCTCCGGCAGATCCGCGTCGTCGCCGTAGAAGCAATCGGTACTCAGCAGGTTGCCCACCCGGCAGGGGAGCCCCAGGCGCTCCGCCACCTCCGCACAGGCGCGCAGCAGGGAAAAGTCGGCAATCGGCGCAAAGACGCCCGGCAGGCCGAACTGATGGGCATAGTTGGAATCGGTGCAGGCGCCCTGCCCCAGCACCAGATCCCGGACGGCGGTGGAAGCGCTCAGCGCCCCGGCGGAGCCGATCCTCAGGATGTTTTCCACGCCGAACGCCTCATACAGCTCCCGGGAATAAATTCCCATGGAGGGCATGCCCATGCCGCTGGCCATCACCGAAACGCGGACGCCCTTGTACATGCCGGTATAGCCCTGAATCCCCCGGACGTCGTTGACCAGGCGGGCCTGTTCCAAAAAGGTTTCCGCAATAAACCGGGACCGCAGCGGATCCCCCGGCATCAGGACTGTGCGGCCAAAGTCCGCCGGCACTGCGGCGATATGCGGTGTTGGATAAGTCATGCAAACGCTCCCTTCCATGCATTTTCCCTTATTGTACCCTGAAAACGGCTCAAAGGGAAGTCCCGGATTGTTCCAATTGCAGCCCGGCGCGGCGCGCTTCCTCCACCCGGCGGGCCAGCAGCTTCCGGATGCAGAGCGCATACACTGCGATGCTGGCCGCCGGCCCCAGCACATCGGAAATGGGTTCGGCATAAAAGACAGCGTCCGCCCCCAGCGCCGCCGGCAGCGCAAAGACCGCCGTAAAGTAGACCAGCTTCCGCCAGGCGGAGAGCGGCAGCGCCAGCTGCACCTGCCCCATGGCGGTGAAACCGTCCACAATGGCATACTGAATGCCCAGAGGGATCACTGCCAGCGTGCAGATCCGGATTGCGCGCACCGCCTGATCCGCCAGCGCCGCATCCTCGGTGAACAGGCGCACAAACAGCCCGCCCCCCAGCCGCGCCAGCACAAACAGGATCGCCGTAAAGCCCAGGCAGAGGGCCGCAATATACCGCTGCGCCTTCCGCACCCGGTCCGTCCGGCAGGCGCCGTAATTGTAGCTGAGAATGCTCTGCGTCCCCCCGCTGATCCCGCCCAGGGGCATGGTCACCACAAGCATAAAGCTCTGAACAATGGTATTGCACGTCACCAGCATGTCGCCCCGGCCCGCACCGCCGTAGCGCTGCAGCACCGCGTTCATGGAGATGATCATCACGTTGTCCACTGCAATGATCAGGAAGGGCGTCAGGCCCAGCAGCAAAACCCGGCCCGCCAGGCGCGGCACGGGCCTTCCGAACCGCAGGCGCACCGGCGTCCGCCCCGACCGCAGAAACAGCAGCGCAAAGGCCGCGCTTCCCGCCTGGCTCAGCACCGTGGCCAGCGCCGCGCCGGCCACTCCCAGACGCAGCGCAAACATAAACAGCGGATCCAGCAGAATATTCAGCACAGCGCCCAGCACCACGGCCGCCATGCCGACCCTGGCGTATCCCTGACAGATGATAAACTGATTCAGGCCGCTGGCCATCAGCGCAAATACCGTGCCGCAGAGGTAAATGGTGAAATACGTTTCGGCATAGGGGTACGTCACAGGGCTGGCTCCGAACAGCCGCAGCATGGAGCCGCGCAGCGGCAGAAGCCCCGCTGTCAGCACCGCCGCGAACGCCAGCAGCATCCAGAAGCAGCTGGAGAGTATTTTCTGCGCCTGCTCCAGCCGCCCCTCGCCCATGCGGATGCTCATCAGCGGCGCGCCCCCGATCCCCACCAGGAACGCTGCGGAGCCCACCATGGTCACAATGGGGCCGCAGACGCCCACGCCCGCCAGGGCGAGGTCCCCCACCTCCGCGATATGGCCCACATAGATCCGGTCCACAATGCTGTAAAGCACGCTCACAAACTGTCCCATCATGCTGGGAATGGCAATGCGCCACACCAGACTGCGGACGGAATCCCGGCCCAGGTCATTTTCCATTTTCATGGCGCCGCCTCCCTTCAGCCGCCACTATGGTACACGATTCCGCATGGAAAAGGAAGCCCCCGGCGGCCATTTTTTCAGCCGCCGGGGATTTCCTGTTCCGGAGCTTCCGCCACCATGGAATACAGCACGTCCACAAACTCCGTCTCCGTCAGGTTTTCCGCCGTCACATCCAGATACAGCCCCTCCCACCGGAACTGCGCCACCAGGACGTCATAATACCCGGCCGGCTGGTTCGGCCCCGCCGCCGCCTCCGTATAGGGGCCGTACCCCATCTGCCGGCGCCCCAGGTACATGGTCACGCCGCCCACTGAGGAGGGCTCCATATCCTGCCGGTCCAGAAGGATCCCGCACTGGAAAATTTCGCGGCCGGACACCGTCACCGTCAGGCCCGGCGCCAGGGGATCATAGGCCGTGCCGTCCTTCCCCTGCTCCCGCCACCGGAAGGAAAACTGGTCCCAGACCGTCTCCCCGTCGGGCGAGGCGGCGTACTGCCACCGGGAGGTCTCGTCAAACTCCGGCGTCAGTCCCTCCGGCAGCGCTTTCGGCAGGGGATCGCACCCCCAGTACTCCAGGATCTCCGCCATGCTCCACAGCTGCGCATGCTCCAGCAGCAGGCGGGACATTCCCACGTCCAGCGACGCCGAAGCCGCCTCCTCCAGCACATTGAACCGGACGCCCTCCATCCGGTCCCCGGCGTTCTCCGGAGGCTGCCTCCCGTCCGTCTCCGCTTCCGGAACGCCGGCCTCCACCGGAACCTGCGGTCCCTCCAGCACCGGCACAGGGGGATCATCCGGCCCGGGCGCCGCGCCGCGCAGGCCGAGCCATACCGTCAGGCCCGCCGCAAGGAACAGGCCTGCGGCGGCGGCCGCATACCGCACCGCGCGCCTCCATTTCGGCGCCGGCCGGCGCATCAGCTCCGCCGCGTCCCAATCCGGCAGGGAACCGCTGCAGGCCCGGCGGAAAAATTCATGCGTTTTCATCCTACACCTCGTTTTCTAAAATCCGAACGACTGCCGCAGCACACCGATGGTCCGGTACAGCCGGTTTTTCACAAACGACTCCGACACCCCCAGTTCCCGCGCCGTCTCTGCCAGCGTCAGATCCAGGCTGTAATGCAGAAAAAAGATTTTCCGGGTCAGCGCCGGCTGCTGTTCCAGAGCCGCGTGCACCGCGTCCAGCAGTTCCCGGGTTACCAGCCGGTCGTCAATTTCATCCGGCGGCGCCGGGAGCTCCTGTCCCAGCGTCTCCAGCGGAACCGACGGCCGGAGCTGCCGGCGGGAATAGCGCCGGTACAGCTGCTGTTTCGCCAATTTTTCGACAAAGGCCTCGCCGTGTTCCACATAGCCAGCGCCGCGGCGGCAGAGAGCGGCGTACACCTCGGCGTACGTCTCCTGAAACAGATCCGCCACATCGGAAGGGTCGCCGCATTTGGCGGTCAGATAAATGAGAATCTGCCGCCGGGTGGCGTCGTAGAGCGACTGGAACGCGGCAGCGACGGATGGACCGGTCATGACATCACCGCCTTTCACCCCATAAGCGTGGGGCTCGGTAAAAAAAGTTTCAGCAAAAATGAAAACGGCCGCCGGAGGCGGCCTTCGCTGCCCCAGGCACGCCGGGCAGCCGTATGATCCTGAAGCCTTCCTGCAAATCCCGTCCGGCGGAATGCATGAGGAGCCTTTGCCCCTGCGCCGTGCCGCCGCGCTCTTGCCGCGGGGGCCGTCCCGGCTGCGCTCCCGCCGGCTACAGCGGGGGCAGGCGGTCCAGCACGGCGCGGAAATAATCCGGCAGTTCGCAGGAAACCGTCACCGGCAGGCCGGTCCGCGGATGTACAAACGTCAGTTCCCGCGCATGCAGGCACTGGGTGTCCTGCCCCAGCTCCGGTTTTTTATGGCCATAGACCATATCTCCCAGAATGGGATGGCCGCGCCAGGCCATGTGCACGCGGATCTGATGGGTCCGCCCCGTCTCCAGGCGGCAGCGGATATGGGTATACCCGCGGTACCGGGCCAGCACCGCAAAATGCGTCACCGCCGGCCGGCTGTTCTTTTCCGTGACGGCCATGCGTTTCCTGTCCGCCGGATGGCGCCCGATGGGCGCGTCAATTACGCCGGCGTCCTCCCGGAAGCCGCCGCAGACCACCGCCTCATACGTCCTTGCCAATGTGTGGTCCTCCAGCTGCGCCGCCAGCGCCCGGTGGGCGGCGTCGTGCTTTGCGGCGATCAGCAGGCCGGACGTATCCTTGTCAATCCGGTGCACAATGCCAGGACGCAGCTGGCCGTTGATGCCCGACAGGCTGTCCCTGCAGCGATACAGCAGCGCATTGACCAGCGTCCCGTCCCAGTGCCCTGCGGCCGGATGGACCACCATCCCCTTGGGCTTGTTGACAACAATCACATCGTCGTCCTCATAGCGCACATCCAGCGGAATTTCCTGCGCCCGCACCTCCGGCGGCTGCAGCTCCGGCAGCGCCACGTCCAGCGCCTGCCCCGCCGCCACACGGGCGTTCTTCCGCAGCGCAGCCCCGCCGCTGGTAACGCGGCCCTCTTCCAGCAGGCGCTGCGCCGCAGAGCGGGTCAGTTCCGGCAGGAGCCGGGCCAGCGCCACATCCGCCCGCTCGCCGTCCCGGTCACAGAGAATCGTCATGGCTGCCTCCCTCCGGCCGCGCCGGCTTCCGGTCCAGAAACAGCACCCAGACCACCAGAAGCGCCGCGCCGATGCAGACAAAGCAGTCTGCCACATTGAAGATCGCAAACCGGATGAAATCCAGTTCGATCATATCCACCACGGCGCCATGCAGCGCGCGGTCAATCATATTGCCGACGCCGCCGCCGACAATCATGGTCAGCGCGGCCAGCGCAACCGGATGCGTCAGCCATTTCCGCACAACCGCCAGCACCGCAATCACCAGAAATGCCGCCGTAAGCGCCAGAAACAGCCATCGCGCCCCCTCCAGCAGGGAAAACGCCATCCCGGTGTTGCGGAAATATGTCAGATGAAACACGCCCTCCCACACCGGAAGCTCGCCGCCCAGCGGGATGTTCTGCACGGTCAGATATTTGGTCAGCTGGTCCAGGCCCACAATGGCGCCGGCGCCCAGCAGCATGGCGAGATATCGCATAGGGAATTTCCTCCGTCGATGGGCCCCGGCACAGCCGCGCCGGGGCCGTTATGGTGCTATCATACCATATCCCGCGCCGCACAGCAAGAAAAAGCCCGGGGGCCCCCTGCAGAAAGCGGCTCGTCTAATCGTGCACTTTTCTGCACGATTCAGCCTTCAAGCCCTGGAATCCCCCTGGAAAAATGCAAATTTTCATTGCTTCTCTTGACATCTCCCCGGAAAGGGCGTATGCTCTTTTTACAGAAATGCATGCGAGTGCATTTCTGGGGCTCATTTTAAACCAAACGAGGTGCTGTTATGTCTTTGCTGGATATCAAACCCTGCGACCGCGCGTTTTATCAGCGTGAACTGCAGAATTTCCTTCCGGATACGTTCATCGACTGCCACACCCATATCTGGCTGGACGAGCAGAACCATTTCTGTGAAGACACCGCCAGCCGCTCCTGCGCGTGGCCGAACATGGTCGCGCGGGACAATTCCGTGGAAGACCTGCAGGAAACCAACCGCCTGCTGTTCCCCGGAAAGCAGGTGATCTCCGTGCTGTATGGGCAGCCCATGGTCACCATCGACCTGAAGCGGAACAACGACTATGTCGCCGCCTGCGCCGAGCGGTTGGGCTGGCCGGCCCTTTACATCTCCCATCCAAGCCAGTCCTGCGACTCCATCGAACGCGAAATCGCCAGGCACCCCTGTTTCAGGGGGCTGAAGGTCTATCTGCAGTTTGCGCCCTCTTACATCCCTTCCAATGAAATCCGGATCAATGATTTCCTGCCGCCTGAGCATCTGGCGCTGGCCAACCGCCACGGCTGGGTTGTGCAGCTGCACATCGCCCGGCCCCGCCGTCTGGCAGATCCGCTGAACTACGTCCAGCTGCGGGAAATTGAAGAGAAATACCCGGATCTGCAGCTGCTGGTGGCGCACCTGGGACGCGCCTACGCCGATGAGGATGTGGGCGACGCCCTGGAATATCTGAAGCATACCAAAAAAACGGTCTGGGATTTCACCGCCAACACCAATCAGCATGTCATGGAACGGGTGCTGGACCTGTTTGGGCCGGACCGCTTTATCTACGGCACCGATTTCCCCATTTTCCGCATGAAGGCCCGCCGGACGGTGGAAAACGGCTTTTACATCAACGAAATCCCCGAGGGCAGCCTGGGAGACGTGTCCGCCGACCCCCATATGCGGGAGATCCCCTATCCGGAGGCGGAGCAGATCACCTTTTTCATCTATGAGGAGATCGCAGCCTGCCGCCGCGCCTGCCAGTCGCTGGGGCTTGGGAAGGATGCGGTGGAGAACATCTTCTACCGCAATTCCGCCCGGATCTTCGGAATCTGACCACAGCCGCACCTGCTCCCGCAAAAAACTGTCAATTTGTTAAACTAAATCGATTTAGATTTGTCCATTCTGGAGATTGTAATTTCATTCCGCCGCCTTTATAATGGGGGTACACTTAAAATGATTTGGAGGGTACTTCCATGTTTGACGCCAAACTCTGGAACCGTCAGGCCAACCTCGTTTCGGACATCCTGTCCCGCGCGCCGTCCTTTGACAAGGAGTTCCGCATCGGGAAAGAGGAGTTTCAGCGCCGTCACAAGGCGGTCTGGGAAGCGCTGGAGGCCAACGGCTACGACTGCGGGCTGGTTTATTCCGACGAGCACTACTCCGGCGACGTGCCGTACCTCGGCGGCAACACCAACATCTCCATCGAGCCGGTGGCCGGCGTCATCGGCAGAAACGGCTTTTTCCTGCTGGCAGGCCTGGAAGGCGGCTACTGCGCCGAGCAGCTGGCGCCCCGTTCCGGCTGTCAGGTGCGCAAGGTGGAAATGCTGAAACTGGCCGACGAGGATTACCCGGTCGCCGCCGTCCGCATGGAGGATGTGCTGGAGGAAGCCTGCGGCAGCCGTCCCCGGAATATGGCGCTGCTGACGCCCAGCCAGGTCCTGCCCACCAGCATGTACCGCTACATGGTGGACTATTTCGGCGACGCCTCCAGGGTGGTGGACGCCCAGGAGATTTATTACAGGATCAAATACATCAAATCCGACGCGGAGATGATGATGCTCTCCAATGCCTCCAAGCTGTGCGATCCCATGATCGAAGCGATGGCCAGCGTCATCCGTCCGGGCATGTATGAGACGCAGGTGGCCCAGTGGGCCTACGCCGTGGCGCTGGAGCTCGGTGTGGAGCAGATGGGCTTCCAGGTCATGGTCACCTCCGGAGAGGCCAACCGAACGCTGATCGGCAAGGCCATGAACCGGGTCATTCAGGAGGGGGACTACGTCATGCTGGGCGTCGGCCCCAAGTGGGACGGCCTGACCGCCTGTGAGCGCCAGACCATCGTGGTGACCGACAGCCCCAAAAAGATGACGGACGATCAGAAGTTCTGGATTTCCTTCACAGAGGACGCGTATCGCGTCGGTCTGGACGCCTATATCGACGTGGCCAAACACGACAAGCCGGCGCGGCTGCAGGAGCAGGCCCTGGTGGACTATTACGCCAGCCGGTCCGACGAGGTCTCCCGCCGGATCGGGAAGCCGGTGGATCTCTCCATCCTCAAGCCCTATACCGGTACCCATAACGCCGGCTATACCGAGTGCCAGGAGTTCTACGGCGCCATCACGCTGAATTCCAATGAGCCGCTCGGCAGCCAGATCGTCACCATGCTGGACGTGGCTGTGCGCGGGTTCGGCAATCATTGGAACGACATTGTCATCCCCGGCCTGGATTACGTGCTGGTGGAAAAAACCCTGGGCAAATATGGCCGCGACGTCAAGGTTCTCAACAATCTGCCCATCAGTGTGCAGCAGTTTGTCGGACGCGGCTTCTGATCCCCACCCGCCTGCCTGCACGGTTTTTGAACCATTCCGCTGAAGCGTTCCGGTTTCGCGCCCGAATTCGCCGGACTTTGCGCCGGACAAGCGTTATACTGGTTCTGCAGCTTATCCAATACGGGCACTTCATATCCATCCCCGGCGCCTCTGCCCCGTCGTCGCCGGCGCCGGGCACCCCTGGCGTTTCGCCCTCCGTTCCCGCGGGAACGGAGGGCGCTTTTTATCCACAGGCCGCTTTCGCCACGCTTCGCCATTCCCCGATATTTCCCAACATCTTGTGTTGAAACAAAAAACTTTATACAAATACTTGTGTTTCACCGACTTTTTTCGCGTGATTTTTCTCCAGAATTTGGTAAAATAAAACCATCGGAAATGGCGAGAAATCGGAGAGGGATTTCCCGCCATCTGCAAAGAGGAGGAGAGGACATGCAGAAGCCGAAAACCAGATCGTTCATGGAATCCGGCCGGGTGGTATTCATTCCCATCGGGGCGGTACACCCGAATCCCTCGCAGCCCAGAAAAATATTCGACCAGCAGGGCCTGCAGGAGCTGGCGGCCAGCATTGTACAGTATGGGATCCTGCAGCCCCTGTCCGTCCGGCGGCGGGAAAACGGTTTTGAGCTGGTGGCGGGAGAGCGCCGCCTGCGCGCCGCCCGGATGGCCGGGCTGACCGAGGTCCCCTGTATTCTTCTGGCCGTGGATGAGGAACAATCCGGCATGCTGGCGTTGGTGGAGAACCTCCAGCGGCGGGATCTGGACTTCATCGAAGAGGCGGAAGGGCTGGCGCGCCTGATGCGGCTCTACGGCCTGAGTCAGGAGCAGGCCGCCATGCGGGTGGGAAAAAGCCAGTCGGCCGTGGCAAACAAGCTGCGGCTGCTGCGGCATCCGCCGCGGGTCCTGGCTGCCATCCGGCAGAACGGCCTGTCCGAGCGCCACGCCAGGGCCCTGCTGAAGCTGCCGGATGAGGCCAGCCGCATGGAGGCAATCGGGGTGATTCTCCAGCGGGAGCTGAACGTCGCCCGAACGGAACAGTACATAGACCGGCTGCTCAGCGAGCGCCGGCAGCCGGAGCCGCGGCGCGGGCTGGGCCGGTTTGTGCTGCGGGACGTCCGGCTGTTTCTGAATTCCGTGGAGCACAATCTGGATCTGATCAAGAACGCCGGGATTGAGGCGGCCAAAACGCAGGAGGAGACCGAGAACGAGATCGTTCTCACCATCCGCATTCCGAAAAAGGCAGGTTAGGAGAGGCCTGCCGGGGAGGGCGGAACGCAGATGGAAGGGCAGCTGGGGCGCGGCTTTGCCGCGCCCCAGCTGCCCTTCCCGCGTCACTCAGCCATATCGGCGAACAGGTCGTCCAGCGTCCCGAAGGAATAGCCAAGATCCTCCCATTTCGTCAGCAGTTCGTCCAGGATTTCCGCGTTGGTCTGCGAGGTGGAGTGGAGCAGCACCACCGCCCCGTTGTGAATGCGGGGAATCAGCTTGGAAAACGCCTCCTGCGCCGTGGGCTGCCGGTCCTGATACCAGTCCACATAGGCCAGGCTCCAGAATACCGTCCGATACCCCAGCGCTTCCGCCATTTTCAGGTTCTCTTCGCTGTAGATCCCCTGGGGCGGCCGGTAATACTGCTTCATGGCCTCCCCGGTGATCGCTTCGTAAGCTTCCTCCACCCGGCGCAGCTCCTCTGCAAACGCATCCGGATCCGAAATCCTGCTCATGTCATAGTGATGGTACGTATGATTGCCGACAATATGCCCCTCTTCCGCCATCCGGCGCACCAGGGCCGGCTCCGTTTCCAGATAGTTCCCCACCACAAAAAACGCCGCCGGGACCTGATGCGCCTGCAGCACATCCAGAATTTTTTCCGTCTGGCCGCTTTCATAGCCCGCATCAAAGGTCAGATAAATGACCGGCTTTTCCGGATCTCCCAGATACTTTGCATGATACTGGGCGAGCGCCTGGCTGTTGGCATTGCCCACCGGCGCCTTCCCCTCCTGCTGAAAGCTCAGCCCCCAGGAACCGGTGGGGATGGACAGCCGTGCAAACAGCAGCGACAGGCTGATCACAAACAGGACGATCACGGCCCCGCAGAGCTTCAGCCGGATATGTTTCTTCCAAAACGACATGCGATTCACCTCCCTCACATCCTATGGGACAAACCGCCCGTTTAGTCCCCCAAATCTGGGGCCATAAAAAAGAATGATTCTGACTGTTTTCATCTGTCAGAATCATTGGTAGAATAAGCAAAACAGAGGAGGCCGGCCATGAAACGGATTGTCAGTATTCAGGATATCTCCTGCCTGGGGAAATGCTCCCTCACGGTCGCTCTGCCCATCATCTCGGCCATGGGCGTTGAGTGTGCTGTGGTTCCCACAGCGGTGTTGTCGACCCATACCATGTTCCAGAACTTTACCTGCCGGGATTTGAGCGATCAGATCGCGCCCATCGCCGCGCACTGGCGGCAGGAACAGATCCGGTTTGACGCCATTTACACCGGATACCTGGCCTCGCCCGGACAGATTGCCGACGTATGCCGGTTCTTCGACCAGTTCAAAACCGGGCAGAACCTGATTTTTGTCGATCCCGCCATGGCCGACAACGGCCGGCTCTATCCGGCTTTCGACGACAGCTTCCCTGCGGAGATGGCCAGGGTCTGCGCCAAAGCCGACGTAATCGTCCCCAACCTGACCGAAGCCAGCCTGCTGACCGGGCTGCCCTATCGCACAAAATACAGCGAAGCGGACGTCCGCGAGCTGCTTCTGGCACTTTCCGATCTGGGCCCGCGCCATACGGCGCTGACCGGGGTCAGCTTTGAACCGGATCAGCTGGGCGTTATGGCGTACGACCGTCAAACCGGCCAGTTCAGCAGCTATTTCACGGAACGGATTCCCGTCAGCTTCCACGGCACCGGCGACATTTTTGCCTCCGCCTGTGTCGGCGGGCTGATGAACGGCCTGAGCCTGAAAGATGCGCTGGCGCTGGCGGCCGATTACACCGTTGCATGCATCCGGCTGACTGCCCAAACGCCGGAGGCCAACTGGTACGGCGTCGAATTCGAGCGCGCCATACCGGATCTGGTGCGCCGCCTGGAAGCATACCGGGCCGGCGCCGCCCCGTCCCCGTAGCCCCGCTCAAAACCGGCAGGATGGATCATCCATCCTGCCGGTTTTTAATCTGCGGCTGCGCCGGATCCCGGCGCCTTCAGTTGAGATTCATGGTATCAAACACTTCGACGGGCAGCGCATCCGCCAGCTCCAGCACCATATGGTCATAGCCGCCGGCGTAGTCATAATTGCGCACCGGGCTGCGAACTTCCTCTTTCGGCGTCGGCTCCAGCCTGCGGGAGAGGGACATGGTCACAGACGTGCCGCCGCCCGGCGCGGAGTTGATGATCACGGTCCCCCCGTGAAGGTTGGCAATAAACCGGACCAGCGGCAGCCCCAGGCCCACGCCCCAGCGCGGGTCGCCCAGCAGCTGCTCCCGATGCTCATAGTGGTCAAACGCCGTCGCCATATCCGCCGGCGCGATCCCTTCCCCGCTGTCCGTCATGCGGATATGCACACTGTGCCCGAAGTTCTCCACACGCAGCACAATCTGCCCGCCCCGGGGCGTATAGCGCAGCGCGTTGGCCAGCAGATTCAGCACCGCCCGCTCCAGCTTCTGCCGATCCACCGCCGCATAAAACGGCTGGGACGGACACTGGTACGTCAGCTTCACGCCCAGGGTGGCGCAGAGGGATGCAGCCCGGTCGTACTGCCCGGCAAAAAAGGCCGTCAGTTCCGTGCGTTCCAAAAACGCCCTGGCTTCGCCGGACATATACCGCCCCACATCGGCCAGATTCGAAGAAAGGCGCAGCAGTTCATAAAACCCCTTGTTCATCCGCGCCGTCTGCCGCTGGATCTTCGGGTCTTCCCGCCCCTCCAGCATGGGGAACAGGCGTCGAACAGTTCTGTCAGGCCGCTGCGGATGGTCTGCGCCACCACAGCGAGCGTATCCAGGCTCAGCGCGTCATACAGAGGCTTTGCGCGGGCCACAAACACATCCGCGCCGCCCTGCTCACGGTGCACTACGGCACTGTACTGCCGCCCGTCCATCTGCAGCACCAGCTCCAGCACCGTCTGCCCGTCGTATCTGCGATATTCCTCCAGATCATCCGCAGCCAGGAGGCCGCCGATCTGCACCTCGCGGGGGTTTGTCAGCGCGGCAGCGGCGCTGTTGCGGAAAACAATCTGCCCCTCCCGCACATAAAAAACAGGCTGGGCCAATAAATTCAGCGTTCCGGCCTGCTCAGGTATATAAGCATTCTGCATCATGGTCCCTCCTTGGAGATTTCCCTCTCCTGGTGGCCGGGATTCTGCCAGGCTGAGAAACACGGTTCCGGCAAACCATGCTCCACTCCATCGCACACTAGTATCTGCAGGAAACCTGATTTCAATCGAGCCGCCAAAAGCCGTGATGTTTTTGCTGGACTGCGCTTCCATCATAGCGGAATTCCATGAAAATTGCAAGAAGCCTGCGAAAAATAGAACCGCTTCCCAACCCGCCGCGCCGCCTGCTGTCAAAGCCGGACGAAACGCCTGCCGCCTTCGCCCGGGCAGCCCTCCAGTTTCTGTGAATACCTGCAGAATTTACCGCCTCCGCTGCGCGGCCGCGCAGCGGCCCGCCGCCCTTCCGGCCGGCCCGGCCGACACTCCGTATCCCCGTGCCCTTCCTCCGGGATTGCCGGCATGCCGCGTCCTGTAGGATGCGCCTGCCCCTTTCGCTGCGTCGCTGTCTGCAATCCCAGCTCCGACCGGCGAGGCCAGTCCTCTCCCCCGGTTTCTTCTTCTGTCCAATATGGATCGAGGCCTGTATACAGCCGGGCCCCCTGCCCGAACCCCCAAAAAGAAAACAGGGCCGCAGCCCTGTTTTCCCATCCATTTTCCGCTGGCCCGGCGCGTACGCCCGGCATACTCCCGGCGGCCTGCTGCCCCGCCGGCTCTATCCGCCTCTTGCCTCTCTTTCCTTCCCCGGCAGCGGTTCCGGCACAGGATACGGATTGCTCACCTGCCTGTACAGTGCGTCCAGCGTGCCGGTCAAAGCCGCGTATTCCGTCCGGAGCGCCTGCAGCAATGGTTCCGGCTCCAAAATCTGGTAGACCCAGGGGGACTGCCATCCCTCCTTTGACCAATAGAGCCGGTTGGGGCCGCCCAGATAGATTCCGACGTTTTCTCCATCCTGAAAATATCGGATCTCCCAAACCATGCCCTCTGTGTTCGGCGGCCATCCACCCAGCCGCCGCTGCATCTTCAGGCGGCCAAGCTGCTCCGCCAGCCAATCGCCGTCCACTTCTTCCGTCACCGGGATGCTGTTCATCCATCGCCCGCCGGGCCGGTATCCGATAAAGCGGACCGTAAACGCATCGGCTTCCGTCCGCACCGGGACCGGCCGAAAAAAAGAATATACGCCCAGTCCAAACATGCCGACAACCGCGGCAATACACCAGAAGCGCCTGAACCCTTTTTTCATATCAACTTCCGCCTTCCCCGGACGCGCAGAGATTTGCATCGTCTCCTGCATTCACAGTACAATATCCCCTAATGATTGTCAATCATATCCAATATTTTAAATACGGTATAAAAAAGCGGGACGGCTGCGGGGCCGGCCGCCCGGCTGAGGCCCCATTCCTCTGCGTACTTCCCCGGCGCAGGAATTTTTTATTTTTCTCTTGACAGCGGCGGAATCCTGTGATACACTGCAGGAAACCGTTGAGAAAGCGTAAGTACAGCATTGGAACCGTACAGAGAGCCGCCGGTTGGTGCAAGGCGGCCGGGGAATTTGTTGGAATGGGCTTTTGAGGGCGCGCTGAACGTACAGTAGGCAAGCCGGAGAGGCACTCCGTTAAGAATGGCAGCGTATGTTGGTACGCACTGAGTGGGCGCGCAAGCGTCAAGCCGGGTGGCACCGCAAGAGTTTCGCTCTTGTCCCAGCAATGAAATGTTTCATTGGGGACAGGGCGTTTTTTTGTTGCCCGTCCCGTCCCCGCAGTTTACTGAAAGGAGCCGGATCCCATGACAACCGATGCAAAGATCCCCTACAAAATTTATCTGGAAGAGAGCGAGATGCCGAAGGCCTGGTACAATGTCCGCGCCGATATGAAAAACAAGCCTGCGCCGCTGCTGAATCCCGGCACCGGAAAACCGATGACGGCTGCAGAGCTGGAGGGCGTGTTCTGCAGGGAACTGGTTCAGCAGGAGCTGGACGATACCACCGCCTATCTGCCGATTCCCCGGGAAATCCGCGACTTCTATAAAATGTATCGCCCCTCCCCGCTGGTGCGGGCCTATTGCCTGGAGGAAAAGCTGCAGACGCCGGCCAAAATCTATTACAAATTCGAAGGAAACAACACCTCCGGCAGCCACAAGCTGAACAGCGCCATTGCGCAGGCGTATTACGCCAAAAACCAGGGCCTCAAGGGCGTTACCACAGAGACCGGCGCCGGCCAGTGGGGTACCGCGCTTTCCATGGCCTGCGCCTATCTGGGACTGGACTGCCAGGTGTACATGGTAAAATGCTCCTATGAGCAGAAGCCCTTCCGCCGCGAGGTGATGCGCACCTACGGCGCATCGGTGACGCCCTCGCCGTCCGACACCACCAGCGTCGGACGCAGGATCCTCGCCGAACATCCCGGCACCACAGGCTCCCTCGGCTGCGCCATTTCCGAGGCCGTGGAGGCCGCCACCAGCCAGGAGGGCTACCGGTACGTTCTGGGCTCTGTACTCAACCAGGTGCTGCTCCATCAGAGCGTCATCGGCCTGGAAACCCGGATCGCCCTGGACAAATACGGCATTCAGCCCGATATCATCATCGGCTGTGCCGGCGGCGGTTCCAACCTGGGCGGCCTGATCTCCCCCTTCGTCGGAGAGATGCTCCGCGGCGAACACGACTACCGCATCATTGCCGTCGAGCCCGCCTCCTGCCCCAGCCTGACCCGCGGCCGCTTTGCCTACGACTTCTGCGACACCGGCATGGTCTGCCCGCTGGCCAAAATGTACACGCTGGGCAGCAACTTCATCCCCTCGGCCAACCACGCCGGCGGCCTCCGCTACCACGGCATGAGCAGCATTGTCAGCCAGCTGTATCACGACGGCCTGATCGAAGCCGTCAGCGTCGACCAGACCAAGGTCTTTGAGGCAGCGGAATACTTTGCCCGCACCGAAGGGATCCTGCCGGCCCCCGAGTCCAGCCATGCCATCCGCGTCGCAATCGATCAGGCGGTCGCCTGCAGGGAGACCGGGGAGGAAAAGACCATTGTCTTCGGCCTGACCGGCACCGGCTACTTCGATATGGTGGCATATCAGCGCTATAACGACGGCGTCATGACGGACCGCGTCCCCACCGATGAGGAGCTGGAGGCCAGCTTTGCCACATTGCCGAACATTGCAGAATAAACCGTTCCCCGGCGTGCATGCTGCACGCCGGGGAATTTCCCGTCCGCCGGGAATGCCAAAAAGGGCCTCCGCTGCAGAGCGGAGGCCCTTAATCGTTCAGCCTGCGGCGTCGGCCGGGCTTTCTTCATAGGTTTCGATCCGCCGGATATCCGCACCCACGGCGCGCAGCTTGCCGATGATATCCTCATAGCCGCGCTCAATATAGTGCACATCCTCCACCGTGGTATGCCCATCGGCGGCCAGACCGGCAATCACCATGGCGGCACCGGCCCGCAGGTCGCACGCTTTCACGCTGCAGCCATGCAGACGCTGGACCCCGTCCACCACTGCCACTTCTCCGTTGACCTGAATGCAGGCCCCCATCCGGCCCAGTTCCGCCGTATAGCGGAAACGGTTGTCATAAATCCCTTCTGTGACAATACTGGTGCCGCCGGCCAGCGACAGGCACACGGTAATCTGCGGCTGCATGTCCGTCGGAAACCCCGGATACGGCATGGTTTTCACATTGGCACGGCGCAGAGGGCCGTCCCGAACCACGCGGATGGAATCGTCAAATTCCGTAATCCGGACGCCGATCTCCCGCAGCTTTGCCGTAATGCAGTCCATATGCTTGGGAATAATATTCTGAATCAGCACGTCGCCGCCCACCGCCGCCACAGCGGCCATGTAGGTCCCGGCCTCGATCTGATCCGGAATAATGCAGTAGGTTCCGCCGCCCAGGCGCGGGACGCCGCGGACCTTGATCACATCCGTGCCCGCGCCGGAAATTTTTGCGCCCATGGCGTTGAGGAAGTTGGCCAGATCCACAATATGCGGCTCCTTGGCGCAGTTTTCAATCACCGTTGTTCCGCGGGCCAGGACAGCGGCAATCATAATATTCATGGTTGCCCCGACGCTGACCATATCCAGATACACATGGCCGCCGGTCAGGCCGCCGGCCGGCGCATCGGCACAGACATAGCCGTCCACCTGGTCCACATACGCCCCCATCGCCTCAAACCCCTTGATGTGCTGGTCAATGGGACGTACGCCGAAATTGCATCCGCCGGGCATGGCAACTTTTGCATGCCCGAAGCGGCCCAGCTCCGCGCCGATCAGATAATAGGAGGCACGGATCCGGCGCACCAGCTCAATGGGCGCAGTGATATTGCGCACATGCGTGCAGTCGATCTCCAGAATGTTGGGGGAAAGCCGGCGGATCGCCGCCCCCATATCGGAAAGGATCTGCAAAAGCAGACGGACGTCAGAAATATCCGGCACGTTTTCAATCCGGCAGACACCGTCCACCAGCAGCGCCGCCGGCAGCATCCCCACGGCGGCATTTTTCGCTCCGGAGATTGTGACGGCGCCGTGCAGACGGTTGCCGCCGTTGATCTCATACTTGATCAAAGCAAAAGCCCTCTTTACTCTCATTCGTATCGGCCCGGCACAGCCGGAAAAGGCAGGAAAGCAGCCGCGCTTCTCTCCTGCTCTCAGTATAACCGAAATCCCGGATTCCATCGGAGCCAGTACCTGGCAGCCGAAGCAGCCCCTGGCGCGGCGGAAACACGCCGCCGGCCCGATGGGCAGTTCTGGCGATCGCGCCATTGTCTGCCAACGCCAAGTATACCATATCGTTAATAAATTGTAAAGGAAGATTTGCAATTCGACTACAAACGGCAACAAATGCCGCACATTTGGCCATCAAGTCTCCAATGCGGAAACCTCTCCGCTGATCCCGTTCACCCAAAAGGAGCCGGTATCCGTGGAGATCCGCCAGCCCGGCACCAGCCGAACCACCGCCGCTGAAGCCGTTTCCGCCCGAAGGTAGCCCTGCGCCACCCCCACAACGGAGGCGCCGACCCATCCCAGATTGTCCCGGCTTCCCAAAAAGGCGACCAGCGCATCGGCGCAGGACATGCAGCGCAGATCGTCCGTCCGAAACAGGTTTGCAGCGTCGAAATAAACCGTCCCCTCCGCTCTGGTCATCACGCCGTTGTGAAACGTGAATTTCAGCGCGGAAGAGAACACCGGCACATCCAAAATCTGCTGAACGGCCGTCACCGTGTACACGCCGGCACTGCTGCGGTCCGGCAGGGAGACCGACGCCACCGCCACGCCCATGGCCTCCAGTTCCTCTGAGACGGCGCGTTCCAGATCCGTGTCTGCAGCCCGTCCCTGCAGCCGCGCCTCCAGGCTGCCTCCGCGGGAAATCTGGCAGGTTCCCTGCTCGGAGCGGTAAGTCCGGACATAGCGGGTCGAGTCCTCCTCGATATACACCATGTCGCCCAGAAGCGCCCGCATGGCCGGCAGCGAAGCGTCGTCATCCGGGGAGAACTCCAGCGTATACAGCAGCCGGCTGTCCGGCAATTCGTCCGCATCCAGCCGGACTCCGTACTGGCCGAACAGCGTCTCCAGCTGCGCAGCTGCCTCCGCCTGCTGCCGCTGCCGTTCCTGTCCCAGAGGGATTACCAGGCAGAGCAGGAGGACGTTCACCAATGCCAGGATCAATATGACTATGTTTTTCAGCTTGGCTGTCGGCATGGTGCCGCACCCCCTTTTCGTCGAAGCAAAGTCCGCTCTGCTCCATTTCCGCCAGCCGGCGAAAATTCCGCCCGCTCCCTTGCTTCTCCTCTTCTCTTCCAATCCGCTCCGCTGGGTTTGGAAGAGATTTCTTTTCATCTCCGGAAGCCTGCTTTGCTCCGCTTCCCACAGCGGCGGAAATTCCGCCTGCCCTCTGCTTCTCCGCTTCCAATCCGCTCTGCCGGGTGGAGCGCGCACAAGCTCAGGGCAGCCAGCCTGCCTGCAGCCGGCTTTCGCCCGCATCCGCATAGGCCAGCTGCAATACGGCACCCTGCGGAAGAATCGCCGCCGCCTGCTCCGCCGGGAGCACCTGCAGGCGTTCCGTCTCCCGCAGCGTATACGTACGGACACGGAAGGTCAATTCCGACAGCACTACGCCGCTGAACTGCGCCGTGACCGCCGTTTCATACCGCTGCCCCACCAGCAGGCCCGACAGGAAATATTCAAAGCGTACGGTGCGCAGCGCCCCGTGCTGCTCCGATCCGGTATACAGGAGCCTTGCGTCTCCCACCCGGGAGCCGGCCAGCGTCTGGGTCAGGCTGCGCACATATTCAATCTGATCCTCCAAATCCGCAGAGGCCGCAGAAAAGCGGGGGGCCAGCCCCTGATTCTGCAGCGCCAGCACACCGTCCGCACCGATCCGCAGAGAGCAGTCCGTCTCCGTATAGACCGTATTGCCCAGATCATCCCGGTAATTGGAATCGCCATACGGGTTAAAGCCCAGCAGTGCGGCGGCCTCTGTCAGGAACGCCTCATCACACGGATTTTCGCTTCCCGCGGCCGCCACGTCCCATACATCGGCGTCCACCAGCGCCATAGGATCCAGATGGCGGTACGGATCCCTGTCCAGTTCCCCCGCCAGGCTGGTCCCGTCGGCCGGATAGTCGTCCAGCACCTCCTGAAACGCAGCCGGATCCGCCTGGGTCTCCATCTTCCAGAAGCCGTCCGCCCCCCGTACCAGAAGGCTGACGGCGCCATCCTCCATCCCGAGGAAAAATTGCCCCGCCGACAGCGATACTTCCGCAGTGGCGTCCAGCCAGGCCCCCAGCACCCCCAGCGCAAGGTCGCCCGGGAACCAGAAGCAGACGCCGGGCCGGGACGCCGCCCGGTAAAACGCCGCCGCCGTGATCTCAACCGGCGAAGACGCCGTGTCCAGAGCGGCGGCCAGATGGCTTCCCAGCGCCTCGTAGACGCTGTCCAGCACCGTAAAATCGCCCCAGAAGCTGGCGCGCCCCGTACTTCCCAGCACGGAAATGCACACCGGCTGGGCAGCGTCCGTCAGGGCCGGTTCCTGCGCCAGTTTCGGCGGCTGGGACGAGGCGCCGCCGATCCAGGTCCCGACGGCTCCATCCATCGAACCGCTGTAATACGCAGCCGTCAGCGTCAGCAGCACAACCGACAGCAGCAGCAGCACAATCGCGGCCGTTTTACAGGCCTCTCCGGTCCGCCGTTTCACCCCTCTGCCTCCTTCCGCCGCAGCGTGTTCACAGATCCTCTTCCGGCGCTTCCGCCGCATGGGCCGTCGGCAGCAGAATCGTCACCGTCGTTCCCTGGCCATACACCGATTCAATCCGGATCTCTCCCTTGTGCCGGTTCAGAATCTCGCGGGCGATGGACAGGCCCAGGCCTGTGCCGCCGGATTCCCGTGATCTGGCTTTATCCACCCGGTAAAACCGTTCAAACAGCCGGGGCAGGTCTTTTTCGGGAATCCCGATGCCGTTGTCCGTCACCTGCGCCCAAACATGCGCGCCCGCAGCGCCGGCCGTGACGGCAATGGTTCCGCCGTCCGGCGTATACTTGATGGCATTGGACATCACGTTCATCAGAACCTGCTCGATGCGTTCCCGATCCCCGTTCACCTCGGGCAGCCCTTCCGGCGCCTGGAATGTCAGCGTGTGCCCATGGTTTCTGGCGTCGATGGCAACGGCTTCATAGACGTCCTGCAGCGCACGCCGGAAGGAAAAGCGGGAAATGTTCATTTCCATCTTTCCATAGTCGAATTTGCTCAGCGTCAGCAAGTCCTGGACAATCCGGGTCATGCGGTCCGCTTCATTGATGATCACGCCCAGGAACTGTTCCTCCAGCGCACGGGGCAGCTCGTCCCCTGCGGAGGCGATGGTCTCCGCATAGGATTTGACATTGGTCAGCGGCGTGCGCAGTTCATGGGACACATTGGCCACAAATTCCCGGCGCGTCTGCTCGCTTTTACGCTGCTCCGTAACGTCGTGAATCACCACAATCACGCCGCTGGGCGTTCCTTCCGCAGAAAAAGGGGCCATAAACAGCTCCAGGCTGCGGTCTCCGGCGGTTTTTTCCGCTTCCACATATTCCGGGCTTTTCAGCGCCAGCACAAACTCCAGCTCCGCCTCCCGGGCAAAGATATCCTCAAACCGGCTGGCCGCATCCAGGCCGCGCCCCAGCATCTGCACGGCGGCCGGATTGCAGTGGATGACCGCGCCGGCCGCATCAAACGCCACAACGCCGTCCGTCATATGCAGAAACAGCGTGGCAAGCTTGTTGCGCTCGTTTTCCGCCTCGCTGAGCGTATCCCGCAGGACCTGGGACATGTAGTTGAAGTTCTGCGTCAGGTCGCCGATTTCATCCCGGCTCGTCACCGCCAGCTTCTCGGAAAAATCGCCGGCCGCCACGCGGCGCGTCCCCTTGGACAGCGCCTGGAGCGGCGTAATCAGAATCTGCGCCAGCAGGAACGACAGCACCACACAGATGGCCAGCCCCATCACCAGCGCCTGCAGGATAATGGTCAGCACATCGGACGTCAGCGCGTTCACCGTGGTCTTCTGATCCAGCACATAGACGATATAGCGGACGCCGTCCCCCTCCACCGGTACGGCCAAATCCATGTAGGAGGTGGTAATGGAACTGTTCTGCCCCACCTCCCCGTTCAGGGCGGTCAGAAGGTTGGCCGTCATTTCCAGGCTCGACGCCTGGTCGGAGCCGTCCAGCACCGCTCCGGTATGATCCAGGATATACACATTCCGGCCGGCGATATCGATGCTCAGGTCTGACTGCGCCATCAGCCGCTCTTTCATTTTGGCCGGCCCGTCGTCGGTCAGTTCCTGCAGCTGGCGGATAAATTCCTGGGAAAAGGCCCGCTCCATCTGCTCATAAAACTGATCGATGTAAAAATTACCCACGCCGTTGATGAGAAACGAGCCGACCACGGTCATCAGCGCCAGAATCAGCAGCACCATGATCAGCACCAGCTTTGTCCGCAGGGAACGCACAGACAGCCCCCCCTTTCCACACGCAGTTTGCACGCTGACGCCGGCTATCGGGCAAAATAGTACCCGACGCCGCGCTTTGTCACAATATATCTGGGCTTGCCGGGATCGTCTTCAATCTTCTCCCGCAGGCGCCGGATGGTCACATCCACCGTCCGCATATCGCCGAAATACCCGTAATTCCAGACCTTTTCCATCAGTTCTTCCCGGGAGAACACCTTGTCCGGCGTCTGCATCAGGAAGCGCAGCAGGTCGAACTCCTTCTGCGTCAGTTCAACGGGCAAGCCGTTTTTGCTGGCCGCATAATGATCCGGATCCAGCGCCAGCGCGCCGGCGCTCATCTCTCCGGCCGCTGCGGGACGGTCGCCGCCGTCCAGCACCCGCCGCCGCATATTGGCTTTTACCCGCGCCAGCAGTTCCCGCATGGAAAACGGCTTGGTAATGTAATCGTCCGCGCCGGCCTCCAGGCCGAAAATTTTATCGTTCTCCTCTTCGCGGGCTGTAAGCATGATAATGGGAACCGCAATCCCCTCATCGCGCAGCGTCCTGCAGATCTCAAAGCCGCCCAGTTTCGGCAGCATCACATCCAGCAGGATCAAGTCCGGATCCGCCGTGCGCCCCAGCTCCAGGCCGGCTTCGCCGTCCAGCGCCTCCAGCGTCTCATATCCCTCACGTACCAGATTAAACTTCAGAATTTCGACGATGGCCCGCTCGTCTTCCACAATCAGGACCTTATTTGCCATGGCGGCCTCCTCCAAACCGAACCTTCCGGGCGGATCCGTTCCGCAGGCCGGCAGGCCTGCGGACGTCCATACCGGTTTATCATACCACACTTCCGGTCATTTTGCCATCCGGCGCAAGCCCTTCGGCAAATGATTTTTCAAAACCCCGCCGCTGCCCTTGACCCATCCCAGGCTCAGCCCGTCCACGGTCAGAAGGGTCCAGCCGGTCTGCGGCCCGGCAATGGGATCTCCGGCCAGATAGGCGGCGATCTCCCGGCTGCCCTCCGGGAAATCCGCCGTGCTGGCGCACGATTTCAGCCACAGCGCCCAGGCATGCGCCGGTTCAAACCGGCCCTTCAGGACCTGCCCCAGTTCCAGCCCGGGGCGGAGCACCCGCAGCCCGCACAAGGCGGGCGTCCCTGCCGGGGCCAGCCACAGCCGCCGCCCGAACGTCACCAGCCTGCCCGGCGGCAGCGCCGTCTGCGCCGTACGGCAAAACGCCTCCAGTTCCGGCGGCGCCGGGACCGCCGGTTCCGCCGAAGGCTCCGGCAGGATACCGCCGGGCGCGCCTTCCTTCTCCAGCACCGCCGCAAAGTGCCCTTCCCCCCGCACACGGTGCGGCCAAAGCCGAACGGTGCGCTCCAGTCCGGGCGACGGCGCTTCCACCCATTCCGGCCGCCCCGGCGCAGCCCACGGCGCATCGGCCAGCCCCACCTCAAAATCGCTGTGCGTCTTCAGAAATCCGTCGATCACACCCTCGTTTTCCTCCGGTGAAAACGTACAGGTGGAATACACCATCCGGCCACCCGGCCGGAGCATGGCTGCAGCCGACGACAGGATCTCCCGCTGCCGCCGGGCGCACATCCGGACAGCCTCCGGGCTCCAGTCCGCAGAGGCCGCCGCCTCTTTGCGGAACATTCCCTCTCCGGAACACGGCGCATCCACCAGGATCCGGTCAAAAAAGCCGGCAAACCGTTCTTCCAGCCGCTGCGGGTGCTCGCACAGCACCAGCGCATTGGCCACGCCGAGCCGCTCCAGGTTTCGCCCCAGCACCGCGGCACGCCTGGGGTTGATTTCATTGGAAACCAGGAGGCCTCTGCCCTGAAGCGCCGACGCCAGCTGCCCCGATTTCCCTCCCGGCGCGGCGCACAGATCCAGGACCCGCATTCCGGGCTGCACATCCAAAAGCTCCGCCGGCGCCATGGCGCTGGCTTCCTGCAGATAATAGAGCCCCGCCTCATGATAGGGAGACAGCCCCGGCCGGGCCTCCGGCGCATAGTAGAAGCCGTCCCGCGCCCATGGCACCGGCGTCAGCCCAAACGCGGGGAGCTCGGGCGGCATTTCGCTCTTCAGCCGGTTCATCCGCAGCGCCACGCTGCGCGGCCGGTCCGCTGCGGCCAGAAACGCGGCATATGCGTCCGGCCCGAGCAAATCATACATTTTTTTCAGAAATTCCGCTGGAAACATCACAACCTCCTGCAGCTGCTTTCCCATCACCCGCCGGAAGCCGGCCGTTTGGTTCCGGCGCCGGCGATTCTGCCCGTTCTGCGCAAGTACCTGTATTTTACCGCAAAACCGGCAAAAAGGAAAGAGATGCGGCCGCTGAAAAACCAGGAAGGCGGATTTCCGGCTGTACAGCGGGAAAGCAGGCAGAGGGCGGACCGGGTTGCGGGCGGGTTCTGCATACATTTACGGCCGGGCCTCCAGGCAAGCCTGCTCCCCAAAGGCCCTTTGCGCCGTCGGGCCGCCGCCCTTCTCCGGCGCAGGCAGGATCCGGCTTGACAACAGCGGGAAAACAGGATATACTTTCATACATACCGCAAGAATGTTAAGAGAGGAGGACAGCCGATGCCGCGAAACAAATATCCGGAAGTCACGGTGGAACGGATCCTGGACGCCGCCCAGCGCCTCTTCCTGGAGAAAGGGTACGACCAAACCACCATTCAGGACATCGTCGATGAGCTGGGCGGCCTGACCAAGGGTGCGGTCTATCACCATTTCCGCTCCAAGGAAGAAATCATGGATGCCGTCGGCGACCGGATGTTTTTCTGCTCCAATCCCTTTGAGGCCGTACGGGAGCGCACCGATCTGAACGGGCTGCAGAAGCTTCGGGAAGTTGTCCGCCTGAATCAATCGGATTCTGCCCGAACCAGTCTTACCATCCAGGCCATCCCCATTACCAAAAACCCGAGGATCCTGGTGGAAATGCTTGATTCCAACCGGCGGATCCTGACGCCCTACTTTCTGGAGCTGATTGAGGAGGGAAACCGGGACGGTTCCATCCGCACCCGGTATGCCGGCGAACTGGCGGAGCTGCTGCCGCTGCTGACCAGTCTGTGGCTGCTTCCCTCCATCTATCCGGCCGGCCGGGACGGGCTGCGGAGGAAATTTTCTTTCATCGGGGAGATGCTGGAGAAAATGGGGGTTCCGCTGTTCGACAGCACCATCGAGTCCCTGATTGATACATTTTTGAACCAAATACCGGATCAAACATAAAATTGCCCCTGGGGCAATTTTATGTTCCGGCAATACATTCATTCGGACGGTATCAAAATGCCGCCCATTATTTTGCAGCGATACATACCATCCGACGGTATGTAAATATAACACCATTCCTTCCGCTGTCCCGGCGGAACGGAACCGCTGAACACAGGAGGAACGTATGAAACAACGCTTATGGACCCGCAACTTTACGCTGCTGATCCTGGGACAGATCTGTTCCCTGATCGGCAACAACACCCTGAAATTTGCCCTTTCCATGTACGTTTTGGAACAGACCGGCTCGGCCGCCGCATTTGCCGGCATGCTGGCGGCGGCCATGCTGCCCACCATCCTGCTCTCTCCATTCGGCGGCATTCTGGCAGACCGGGCCAACCGGCGCAGCATCATGGTGGCGCTGGATGCCCTCTCCGGCATATCAGTCCTGACCGCGGGCCTCATCCTGCCCTATGGGCACAGCATGGCCGTGATTCGCGCACTGCTGGTGATGCTGTCCGTACTGGGCGCCTTTGAATCCCCTACGGTCCAGGCCTGCGTCCCGCAGATGCTTTCCGGCCATCTGCTCCTGAAAGGCAACGCAGCAGTCAGCCAGGTGGCGGCAATCGCCTCTCTGATTACGCCGTTCCTGGGCAGCCTGGCCTACACTGCGTTCGGGCTCCGGCCCGTCCTCTGGGGAACCGCCGCCTGCTTCCTTCTCACCGCACTGCTGGAATGCCTGATCCGTCTGGAATACCAGAAGCCGGAGCGCCGCATGCGCATCCGGGACATCATCCGGGAGGACTTTTCCGTCAGCATCCGGTTCCTGGGCCGGGAGCAGCCTGCCATCCTGAAGCTGCTCCTGCTGGCCGCTCTGGTCAGTCTGTTTGTATCGGGGACCGTGGTGGTGGGCTTTCCCTATCTGGTCCGGACAGCGCTGGGGCTCTCGGCGGAACACTACGGCGCTGCAGAAAGCGCCATGGGTGCGGCGGCCATTCTGGGCAGCCTGTGCGTGGGTCTGCTGTCTCATCGTCTGCGTCTGCGGTACCTGGCCGCGGTGTTTATAGCTTTCGGGCTCTGCCTGCTTCCGGCCGGCGCCGCCTTCCTGCTGCCGATCGGCACATCCGGCCGCTACGGCCTCCTGCTGGCCATGTTCTGCGCCTGCCAGTTCGGGTGCAGCGTCTTTTCCACCTGCGCCATTTCC
>JAHZEF010000189.1 GCA_019422005.1 Clostridiales bacterium | reverse complement strand
ACCCATGGCCGCATGCTTGACAAGGGAGAGGCCGAGCCCTGGGCCGCCGATTTCCCGGGAATGGCTCTTGTCCACGCGGTAGAACCGCTCGAATACGCGGGACTGATGCTCCTTGGGGATGCCGATACCGGTGTCGCAGACCTGCAGCAAAGCCTCGTGATCCGTCTGGGAGACGCTCAGGGACACGCTGCCGCCCGCTGTGTTGTATTTGATCCCGTTGTCGCAGAGGTTATCCATAATTTCGCTGATGAGCCGGGGAATGCCGGTGATCATGGCGTGGCTGCCGGAGCAGGACAGGGTGATGTGCCGGCCTGCGGCATAGGATTCCAGGCGGGAGACTGCAGCCTGCGCATACTGCAGCAGATCGATCTGCTCCCGCGGCATGTCGTCTGCACCCTCGTCCAGGCGGGACAGCCGGATGATGTCATCCACCAGAGAGATCAGCCGCTGGGCTTCCCCGTAGATCTGGTCAATGAACTGCGGCAGGTCTGCCTCTTTCACCAGGCCGTTTTTGATAATTTCGGCACAGCCGGAAATGGAGTGCAGCGGCGTCTTCAGCTCATGGGAGACATTGGCGGTGAATTCCCGCCGCAGCTGTTCGGAGCGGCTTTTCTCCGTGATGTCGAAAATCAGCAGTACGATCCCGGAGACGCTGCCGCCGGAGAGGACGGGGCTGGCCACTAACTGGTATTCCCGCTCCCCACTGGCCAGGACGGCCTCGGCATGCTGGCCGGACTGCGCCCTGAGCAGCACGTCCTGAACGGTCAGAGAGCGGTTTACCGTGAGGATATCACGGCCTACGGCACGGTCGTCAGTGCCGAGGAGCCGGGCGGCGGCCTGATTGATGCTGAGGATGATGCCGCCTGCGTTCAGCAGCGCCAGACCCTCGCTCATGGAACCGGTAACGGCGTTGAACTCATCCTGCTTGCGCTGCAGCTCGGCAATCTGCCCGCTGATCTGGCGGCGCTGGTGGGCAATCCGCCCCAGCAGGGGCGCAATCTCCTCGTAGGTGTCATTGGAAAGGGGATCGTCCAGATTCAGCTCGTTCAGAGGCTTGACGATTTTCCTGGACAGGCGGCTGGCCAGAACGCCGGAGAGAATGCCGGCGGCAAGCAGCATTGCCATAATCGGCTGCAGCATCAGCACCGTAAAGCTCAGCATGGAGTACTGCGCCGTGGAAACGCGGATGATGGAGCCGTCGGGGAGGAGCTCCGCGGTGTAGAGCATGCGGGTCATCATGGTGTTGGAATAGTGCTCGCTCTCGCCGTAGCCGCTGGACAGCGCTTCGCGGACTTCCTCACGGTCGAGGTGGTTTTCCATCCGGCCGGGGTTGGCGTCGGTATCGTATAGGACGGTGCCGTCCCGGGAGATCCAGGTGATGCGGGACTGCGCGGGATCCACGGCGGAGAGATAAGCCTCCCCCTGTGCGGAGACGGCCTTGGACACCAGGTCGGTCTGAACCTTGATCTGCTGATGCTGAATGTTGTTGAAGTACCCGTACAGCACGCTCATAATCAGGACCGTACAGGCGAGAAGAATGGTGAAAGCTACCAGAAAGATGGACCGGAAGATCCGTTTTGTCATGGATGATCCACCTCCATGCGGTAGCCGACGCCGCGGACGGTTTCAATGTAGTCGCCGCAGCGGCCGAGTTTCTGGCGCAGCGTGCGCATGTGGACGTCGACGGTACGGGTCTCGCCGTCAAAGTCGTAGCCCCAGATCTCTCCCAGCAGGCGGTCGCGGGTGAACACCTGGCCGATGTTTTCCATCATGACGCGCAGGACCTCATATTCCTTGAGCGTCAGCGCAATGCGCTGCCCGCCGGCTGTGACCGTATGCTCGCCGAGATTGAGGCACAGATCTCCGGCCCGCAGCAGCTGCTGCTCGGCCTTCGGGGCTGTGCGCCGCAGGACGGCCTTGACCCGGGATACCATTTCCATCATGCCGAAGGGCTTGGCCAGATAGTCGTCGGCGCCCAGATCCAGGCCGGTTACCTTGTCGTACTCGCTGCCTCTGGCGGTTGCCATGATGACGGGGATCCCGGCGGTGACGGGGGCTTCCCGCAGCTTCCGCAGGATGCTCAGGCCGTCGTCCTCGCCGGGCAGCATGATGTCCAGTAGGACCAGCTGGGGCTGCTCCCGCTCCAGCGCCTGGAAACCGGCGGCCCCGTCCGGCAGGCCTTCCGCGTCAAAGCCGGTGGACCGGAGCGTGTAGACCATCATATTGCGGATGCCGGCATCGTCCTCCACACAATAAATCATTCCGCAGCCTCCTCGTGGCGGCCGGTGATGGAGAAGACCACCCATTCGGCGATGTTGGCGGCGTGGTCGCCGATCCTCTCAAAATACTTGGCGATCATCAGAAGGTCCAGCGCGTATTCGCCTTTTTCCGGCGAGGTGCCGAACATGGCGATCAGCTCGTGCTTAACCTTGTTGAAGAGATCGTCCACCACGTCGTCATACTGAATTACCGCCACGGCGGCCTTGACGTCGCGGCTGACAAAGGCGTCTACAGCGCCGGTGACCATTTTGATGGCTGCACGGGCCATATTGCCGATGTGGAGCGTATCGTCGGAGGCGGAGATGTTGGCCATGGTGACGATTTCGGCGATATCAGCCGACTGGTCGCCAATGCGCTCCATGTCGGTGATCATTTTCAGCGCCGAAGAGATGATCCGCAGGTCACGGGCCACGGGCTGCTGCTGCAGCAAAAGCTTGAGGCACATGGACTCGATCTCCCGTTCCTTCTGGTCGATCTCGGCGTCGGTGACGGGCACCTTCTGCGCCAGCCCGGTGTCGCCTTCCAGCAGGGACTTGGCGGCCATGGCGATCACATTTTCGCACAGCGCGCCCATGGAAATCATTTCGCGGTTCAGCTGCATCAGCTGATCGTCGAAGGTTTTTCTCATTATCCGAACCTCCCTGTGATATAATCCTCGGTGCGCTTGTCTCTGGGCATGGAGAACAACCGCTCGGTACTGTCATATTCCACCAGTTCGCCCAGCAGGAAGAAAGCGGTCTGATCGGAGATCCGGGCGGCCTGCTGCATGTTGTGGGTGACCATAACAATAGTATACTCTTTTTTCAATTCCACGGCAAGGTCTTCAATCTTGGAGGTGGAAATGGGATCCAGGGCGCTGGTGGCCTCGTCCATCAGCAGGACGTCCGGTTCCACGGCCAGGGCTCGGGCGATGCAGAGGCGCTGCTGCTGTCCTCCGGAGAGCCCCAGGGCGGAGGCCTTCAGGCGGTCCTTGACTTCGTCCCAGATGGCGGCCGACCGGAGGGAACGCTCCACAATGTCGTCCAGCTTCACCTTGCTGCGGATTCCGTGGGTGCGCGGGCCGTATGCCACATTGTCAAAAATGGACATGGGGAACGGGTTCGGCTTTTGAAAGACCATGCCGATGCGCTTGCGCAGCCAGGTGACGTTGACGTCGCTGCTGTAGATGTCCTGGCCGCGGTAAAGCATGCTGCCCCGGATGGTGACGCCGGGCACCAGGTCGTTCATCCGGTTGATGGTTTTCATAAAGGTGGATTTGCCGCAGCCGGACGGCCCGATCAGGGCGGTGATCTGCTTCTCGGGGATTTCCATGGTGATGGATTTCAGGGCCTGGTGGGCCCCGTAAAACAGATCCAGGTTTTCCGACTTGATTATGGTATTGTCAGCCATTGTCATGCTCCTCTGTGAATGCCGTCTCACCGTTTGAGCTTTCTGCCGGCCAGGGAGGCGGCCAGATTGATCAGAACGGTCAGAATCAGCAGGATGGTGGCGATGGAGAAGGCCACCGCAAAGTCTGCGCGCTCTTTGGCGTAGACGTAGAGCGCGACGGTGAGCGTGGCGCCGGAACTCTTCATAAAATTGACGATGCTGGAAAAATCCTGCATGGCGGTGGACATGCTCACCGTGTACATCAGAACGGCGCTTTCGCCCACGATCCGGCCCACAGCCAGAATGCAGCCGGTTACGATGCCGTCCACGCTGCTGGGCAGCACCACGGTACGGATCATGTGCCATTTGCCGCTGCCCAGCCCCAGAGACCCCTCCCGGTAGGACTGCGGCACGGTTTTCAGGCTTTCCTGTGTGGTGCGGATGATGGTGGGGAGCACCATGATCACCAGCGTCAGAGAGCCGGCGAACAGGGTTTTTCCCAGCCCCAGCGAGACGCAGAAGATGATATTGCCCACCAGCGCGTAGATGATGGAGGGGATCCCGGCCAGCGTTTCCGTGGCGAATTCGATGAGCTCCACCAGCCGGCGGTTGCGGGCGTATTCGGTCAGGTAGATGGCCGCGCCCACGCCCAGGGGAAGCGAGATGACCAGG
>JAHZEF010000188.1 GCA_019422005.1 Clostridiales bacterium | reverse complement strand
CCGCTTCCTACGGCATGACCGACACCATGGGCCGGATGCACTCCGACGCCCAGTTTGCCGGATCTTCCTCGGTGCCGGCCCATGTGGAAATGATGGGTTTCCTGGGAATGGGCAACAATCCCATGGTTGGCGCTACGGTTGCTGTGGCGGTTGCGGTTGCCGAGAGCATGAAGTAAAAAATCCGATCAGTCACAGGAAGGGCCGCCCCGGAGATCCATTCCGGGGCGGCCCTTGGATGTTGGGGATTCCGGCCGCCGAAAGGCTAGGGGCGCCACGGGATCCGGAAAACGACGGGACGGAGGGCACGCGGTGCAGTTTGATACGATTTTGTTTGATCTGGACGGAACCTTGACGGACCCGGGCCTGGGAATTACAAATTCCATCCTGTATGCCCTGCAGAAAGCGGGGATGGGGGCGCCGCCGCGCAGGGAACTGTATCAGTTTATCGGCCCGCCGCTGCTGAAGGAGTTCCAGCGGGTTTACGGCGTCACACCGGAGCAGGCCCAGCGGCTGCTGGATGATTTCCAGGTCTATTTCCAGCGGCAGGGCCTCTTTGAAAACGCCGTATACGATGGGATTCCGGAGATGCTGGAGAAGCTCCGGTCGGCAGGGCGGCGGCTGATTCTGGCGACCAGCAAGCCGGAGCCGTTTGCCGTACAGATCCTGGAGCATTTTGGACTGAGCCGGTATTTTGATGTGACGGCAGGCAGCTCCATGGATGAGACGAGCCGGGCCACAAAGGGGCAGGTGATTGCCTACGCCCTGGAACGGGCCGGATCCGCAGACCGCCGGCGGACGGTTATGGTGGGAGACCGGCTGCACGACGTGCTGGGAGCCAGGGAAAACGGCCTGGCGTCCATGGGCGTGCTGTACGGCTACGGCAGCCGGGAGGAGCTGCAGGAAGCCGGTGCAGACTGGCTGGCGGAGACGGTTGCGGCAGCCGGGGAACTGCTGCTGGGATAAACACAGGGGCCGGACCATAAAGGTCCGGCCCCTGTGCTGCAGGTCACTGAATGTGGGTGTGATTGTTGATGTGATCCGCGCAATAGCAGTAATATCCCTTGCAGCGGCTGCAATACCGGAATTCCAGTTCCGGATAGTCGGTATCGGTTCGCCCGCAGACGGTGCACTTGTGGCGGTAGGGCTTCTGCCCGTCCTTGCCGCGGTATCCGTCGGCCCATTTTGGCGTGGGGGCGGCGTGGGGATTGTGGGCCGTCTTTTCCCGGTTCGTCCATACGTGATGATAGCGGCCCATGGAGGGCAGCAGGCTTTTGACGTCGCCGCGGAAAAAAAGGAAATAGTTTAAAAGGGCGGCGATCGGGAACAGATTGGAGGGAAATGGCACGGCCAGGAACGTCCAAACGATGGAGGCGAGATAAAACAGGGCCAGCCATTTCATTTTCAGCGGGATGATGAAAAACAGGAGCACCTTGTCTTCCGGACAGAGCGTGGCGAAGGCCAGAAACAGCGAGAGGTTCAGATAGGTGATGTCGGCGTGAACGTTCATGATCAGCGCTGCAAGGTCGGTCAGAAGGATGCCCGCAAAATAGTAGCAGTTGAATTTGCATACGCCCCAGCGGCTCTCCATGATCCGGCCGATCTGATAATAGAAAAACAGCATGATCGCCGTCACGAAAATACCGCCGAAGCCGGGGATAAAGATATATGTGATAAGGCGCCAGACTTGTCCGCGGAAAATGGAATGCCGGTCAAACGCCAGGGCGCTGATCAGCGCCCCGCTGGGGTCGGCGCGGGAAAAGATATAGACAATCAGATTGCCCAGCGCCACAAACAGCATCAGATTCCGAATTCCCTTGTTGCGGTTGTTATAGAAAAAACGCTCGATATTGCGCTCCAGTTTTTTCAAACCAAAAGCCTCCCTTACTGTCAGTCAGTCTATTGTATCGGATAACAGAATACTTGTCCAGAAATAAAGTGTGAATTTTTCCAATGATTGTATTTCTGCGTAAACTTTGCTATGATAAAAGAAAAACGAAGGAGAAGCCCCATGAGCATCGTCAGAGATCCGTCCCTTGCCGGGTACGGCAAAATGAAAATTCAGTGGGTACAGGAGTTTATGCCGGCCCTGTCAGCCATCCGCGCCCGCTTTGAACGGGAGAAGCCGTTCGCTGGGAAAAAAATCACCATGTCGATCCATATGGAGGCCAAGACGGCCTATCTTGCCCTGTGCCTGGCCGCAGGCGGCGCGGAGGTACACGCCACAGGCTGCAATCCGCTGTCCACACAGGACGACGTGGCGGCGGGCCTGGCGTCCATGGGCGTGGAGGTCTACTGCTGGCACGGCGCCACGGCGGAGGAATATGAGCAGCATCTGACGGCGGCGCTTTCCTGCAAGCCCCATCTCATTATTGACGACGGCGGCGATCTTTTAGACCTGCTCAGCGGAAAATGCGCCGATCTTGCGGAGAACCTCATCGGCGGATGTGAAGAGACTACCACGGGCATCCACCGCCTCAAGGCACGGGCGGCGGCAGGCGTACTGCCGTTTCCCATGATGAACGTCAACGATGCCAAGTGCAAGCACTACTATGACAACAAGTATGGCACCGGCCAGTCGGTGTGGGACGCCATTATGCATACCACCAATCTGCTGGTGGCGGGGAAGACCGTTGTGGTGGCCGGCTACGGATACTGCGGCCGGGGCGTTGCCATGCGCGCCAGGGGCATGGGCGCCAATGTAATCGTCACGGAGATCGACCCCATTAAGGCGCTGGAGGCTGCCATGGACGGCTGCCGCGTCATGACCATGGACGAGGCCGCGCCGGAGGGCGACATTTTTGTCACCACCACCGGCTGTAAGGACGTTATCGTCCGGCGGCATATGGAAAAGATGAAGGACAATGCGTTTTTGTCCAACGCAGGCCACTTCAATGTGGAGGTCAACGGCGATGATTTGGCGGCGCTGGCTGTTCGTGTGTATCCCCGTCGGGAGGAGATCATGGGCTACGAACTGGCCGACGGCCGGACGCTGAATCTGCTGGCGGAAGGCCGTCTGGTGAACCTGGCCTCCGGCAACGGCCACCCGGCGGAGATCATGGACACCAGCTTTGCCATTCAGTCTCTGTCGCTGGAGTACCTGCTGCACCACGGCGCGTCGCTGGACAAGCAGGTGTATGAGGTGCCGGAGGAGATTGACGCCGCCGTATCCCGGCTGAAGCTGGAAGGGAATGGCCTCCACATCGACGTCCTCACGCCGGAGCAGGAGCAGTATCTCAGGGGCTGGGAGGTATAAAGGGCGCCATGAGGATAGCTGCAATGTTCCTGGCCACGGTGGCCGCAGGGTTTGTGGGGATTTCGGTTTTCGGCAGCTGGCTGAACTGGCCCGATGCCGGGGCGGTCTTTGCCATTGCCACCATGGGGTCCTTTATTCTGCGGGAGCTGAACCGGCGGGATGGAGGCCCGGGAAAGTCAGATCCCTGACGTTTTACCGCGGCAGATTGCAGGTTCTGCGGAAAGTTCTTGACATCTTCGGGGATCCTGCATATAATTGTGTCATAATTCAATAACACTTATCAAGAGCGACGGAGGGAACGGCCCGATGAAGTCCGGCAACCTGCTGTTTCAGCAAGGTGCCAAATCCGGCGGTGTGAATCGAAAGATGAGGTAGAGCGCATTTCTGCACGTTTCGGCACGCCGGAGCGTGCTTTTTTCTGCCTCCGCAAAAGGAAGGAGTACCTAAAATGGCAAAGAGAATTTTTACATCCGAATCGGTGACCGAAGGCCATCCCGACAAGGTCTGCGACCAGATTTCCGACGGCGTTCTGGACGCCATCCTGGCCCGGGACCCCAACGCCCGCGTGGCCTGTGAGTGCGCCGCCACCACCGGCATGGTGCTGGTCATGGGTGAGATTTCCACCAACTGCTATGTGGACATCCCCCATGTGGCGCGGGAGACCATCCGGAAGATCGGCTATGACGAGAAGTGCGGCTTTGATTACAAGACCTGCGCTGTGCTCACGGCCATCGACGAGCAGTCCGGCGATATCGCCATGGGCGTCAACAGCTCCTATGACGACGCTGCCGAAATCGGCGCCGGCGACCAGGGCATGATGTTCGGCTTCGCCTGCGACGAGACGGAAGAACTGATGCCCGCGCCCATTTCTCTGGCACACAAGCTGTCCAAGAAGCTTACCGACGAGCGGAAGTCCGGCCGCCTGGACTGGCTGCGGCCGGACGGCAAGAGCCAGGTTTCCGTGCAGTACGGCGGGGACGGCTCTGTGGAGCGGGTGGACACGGTGGTTGTCTCCACGCAGCACAGCCCCGACATCGCCATCGGAGATCTGCGGGAGGCGGTCATTGAGCAGGTGATCAAGCCCACCATTCCGGCCCATCTGATGGACGGCGATACCAAATTCTATGTCAACCCCACCGGACGGTTCGTC
>JAHZEF010000187.1 GCA_019422005.1 Clostridiales bacterium | reverse complement strand
ATCAGAAAGGACTAATATTCTCATTGCAGTTCACCTAAACAAGCACATGCACATATAGTATAGTATCATGAATTTCAACTGAGACTGGAGGCAACAACATGAGCAACAAGCAATTGCCTTTTAATGAAAAGGATATCAAGCGGGTTCTGGGAAGCCCGGAGGGGCAGCAGATCCTGCGGCTGCTCAACCGCGACGGCGGCCAGGCGCTGCGGCAGGCCGCCGATGCGCTGCGCAGCGGCAACACCGAGGAGGCAAAGCGCGTCCTCTCACCGATCATGGAATCCGAAGAAGCTGCCGGACTCATCAACAAGCTGAACAAGCCCTGAGGTGATGGAACCATGGAGGATATTGAAAGCAAAATCAGCCAGATTCTCAGCGACCCCGGCGCAATGGCCAGTATTTTATCCATGGCCAAGGGGCTGGGACTGGGGGCCCAGGCGCAGGACACCGCTCCCGAGTCAGACGGCGATCCGCCGCAGAACGGCGCCGCGGACGACGCGGCCCCCTCCGGCGATCTCCCGTTTTCCATCGCGGGGCTTCTGGCCGAGGCCGGAAAAATGGACGGCAAACAGACCGCGCTTCTGCGGGCCCTGAAGCCCTTTATCAAGGAAAGCCGCCGCAATAAAATCGACCGTGCCATGAAAGCGGCCCGAATTTCCCACATCGCAGGCTATGCCATTAAAAATCTGGGACAGAAAGAATAAAGCAGGTGAAGCACCATGTATAATCGCTACATACCGTCCGCAAACGGCGGCTACGTCTGCCAGAAGATCGCCGAGCCGCCGGCGCCGCAGCGTTTTGTACCACCGTCTCCGGAGCCGGAGCCGGAACCGGCGGCCCCTTCCGGCCCGGCCTGCGCGCCGCCCGGCAGAAAAGGCGGACTGCTGCAGCGCCTGCTGCCCCGCGGCATTGAACTGGACGATCTCCTGATCCTGCTGATCCTGCTTCTGCTGATGCTCGACAGCGACGAAGACGAAGACTCTTTGACGGTTCTGCTGGCTGTGGCGGCATTTCTCATTCTTCAATAGCCGCAACAGCCGTACCGTCCGGCAGCTGGAAGACCCCCTCCAGAGAGGCGTCCCCCGCCGCCGCGACTTCACAGGACACCTGGCGGAGCTGATAGGTCTGCTCTGTCCCCGCCAGGGCGTCCGCCCTGCACAGGATCTGCGTCCGGACGTCAACCCAGTAGTGATCCTCATAGATCCCGTCCCGCACTGAAATATACAGGCAGCTGAGATCATCCGGTTCATCCAGCGTTACAAATCCCGCCTCCACAATATCGTCCGGCAGGCGCTCGGCCAGCGTCTCATAAGTGGGGACGCCCGTCAAATCGTCAAAGCTTACGGAGGCGTCCGGCTGCATCGCCCTGGCCATCCGTTCCCCCTGATACCAGATCCAGACTGTCTCCCCGTTGGTCAGGAGGTTGCGCGTGCGGTCTGACTCTGCAATCCTCGCACGGGCCAGTGAGCCGCTGCGCCAGATTTCCACCGTCCGGCTGGCGGAACCGCCCTCCCAGAAATTTGTGACCGTCAGCACCTGGTGGTACCCCTCCGGCCGCAGCATGGTGTCGAGAACCGCCTGGACGTTCTCCCGGTCCACGCTGACAAAGCCGGTATTGGAGGGCGCCGGTTCCAGATCCGGCTCCACGGCCGCCGCCGCATCCGGCAGGGTAATCGAATCCCGCGTACCGCCGCGGATACTGGTAAAGACCACCGCCAGCAGAATACAGACGCAGAGAAGAGCGGCCGCAATCACAATGCCTGCCGTCCTGGCGCCGTCAGACCGTTTTCCCACGCTGCCACGCTCCTTTCACCCCGGGCCGCCCGGCAGACCCCCTGTTTTACGCCTGAAAATCCGCAGGCCGCTCCCCGGTCAGGCCGAAGTGCCATTCGATCGCCTGCGCAATTCTGGGACAGGCACAGCCGTCTCCGTAGGGGTTCACCGCTTTCGCCATCCTGGCATATGCTTCCGGGCTGTCCAGAAGCTCGTTGGCCAGACGCGTAATCTCCGCCCGCTCCACGCCTGCCAGCCTTGCGGTGCCCGCCGCTATGGCCTCCGGGCGCTCCGTTTCCCGGCGCATGACCAGCACAGGTTTCCCCAGCGCCGGCGCTTCCTCCTGCAGTCCGCCGGAATCGGTCATCACCAGGCAGCACCGCGCCATCAGATTATGCATCTCCTCCACATTGACCGGATCGATCAGATGGATCCCCGGAACTCCCCCCAGGATACCATAGGCGTATTCCCGGACCCGCGGGCTCAGGTGCACCGGATAGACCACTTCCACATCCGGGTGCAGCGCCACCACATCCTTGATGGCGTGCATGATATTTTCCATCGGACGGCCGTAATTTTCGCGCCGGTGGCAGGTCACGACAATCACGCGCTTTCCGGTAAAATCCAGCTCATTGAGCGCCGCAGTCGGGAAGCAATAGTCTTCCCGGACCGTTGTCTTCATGGCGTCGATGGCGGTATTGCCGGTGATAAAGACCTCTCCGCCGATGGCCTCCCGGCGGAGGTTCTCAGCGTTTGCCCTGGTCGGCGCGAAGTGCAGCTCCGCCAGGTCGCTGACCAGCACGCGGTTCATCTCCTCCGGGAACGGAGAATACCGGTCGTAGGTCCGCAGGCCGGCTTCCACGTGCCCGATGGGCACCTGGTGGTAAAACGCAGACAGCGCGCCGGCAAACGTGGTGGAGGTATCCCCATGGACCAGGATCATATCCGGCCTGGCCCGCTCAATCACATCGTCCATGCCCTGGATCGTTTTGGTGGTGATGGTGGTCAGCGTCTGCTGCTTTTCCATAATATTCAGGTCGTAATCCCCGCGCAGCCTGAAAATATCCATCACAGAGTCCAGCATCTCACGGTGCTGGCCCGTGAGGCAGCAAAGGCTTTCAATCTGCGGCCTGGAAGCGAGCTCCCGCACCAGCGGCGCCATTTTGATGGCCTCCGGCCGCGTTCCGAATACAGACATCACTTTAATTTTCTTCATCTTTTTTCTCTTCCTCCGGCTGTTCCGGAACCGCGCCGGCATCCGGCACAGCCGGCTGCTCAGCACCCGCTTCCGGCTGCCCGTTTTCTTCTCCGGCGCCCTGTTTTTCATCGGGCATCTCAGGCCTGGACGCAAAAATCAGCTTCAGCCCGATGGCACCCACAACAATGACCGAACCGATCAGGAACAGGGCCCGCAGGGCGCCCGACGAAGTCAGCACCACAGCGGCCAGTCCCAGGATCGCAGTCACCATATAGGCGATGGCCACCGTCTGCTTCTGGTTGAAGCCCATGTCGATGAGCCGATGGTGGATATGCCCCCGGTCAGCCTTCATGGGATTCTGGCCGTGCGCCAGCCTTCTGAGGATGGCGAAGCAGATGTCAAAGATGGGCAGGCCCAGAATCAAAAAGGGGACGGCAAAGGAGATGATGGCATACAGCTTGAACAGCCCCTGGATTGACAGCGTCGCCAAAATGTACCCCAGAAACGTAGAGCCCGTATCGCCCATGAAAATTTTGGCCGGATTCATATTGTAGGGAATAAATCCGAGGCAGGCGCCCAGCAGCGCCGCCATGATGATCGCCACGTTGCCCTCTGAAACCAGGATCGCCGTGACCAGCAGCGTGGCGCTGGAAATTGCGGAAACGCCCACCGCCAGCCCGTCCAGGCCGTCGATAAAGTTCACCGCATTGGTGATCGCCACAATCCAGATGATGGTCACCGGGATTGACCAGCGGCCCAGATCCAGGTAAGGCGCCGGGCTGGACAGGATGGGGTTGGACAGATACTGGATCACATTCCCATAATAAACGGCAACGCCGGCTGCGGCAATCTGCACCAGGAACTTGGGCAAAGCCCGCAGCGTCAGAATATCGTCCAGCACGCCGAGGATGACAATCATGACCGCGCCGATCAGGATCCCTCTGGTGGAACGGTCAATTTCCGCGAACAGCAGGACACTGAGAAAAAAGCCCAGGAAAATCGCCAGGCCTCCCAGGCGCGGGATCGGTACCTTGTGCATGCGCCGGTTGTCCTTCGGCACGTCGATGGCCCCGACCTTATAGGCCATTTTCTTGACCAGCGGCGTGGCGGCAAAGGAGATCACCGTAGCCGCAATCAGCGCCAACAGGATATAGCGTACCAGCGCAAGCGTGATATCACCTGTCATGAATCGGGCCCTCTCTTATGATCCGGCCACAAAGCCGACCTTTTTGTAGACCTTGCGCAGGGTCTTGCCGGCCAGATACCGCGCCCGCTCTGCGCCCGCCTGGTAAACCGACTCCAGATAGGCCTTGTCCTGCATCAGCCGCATCGCCTCCTCGCGGATGGGGCGCATCAGTTCCACCACCGCTTCGCCCACGGCCGGTTTGAACACGCCGTAGCCCTGCCCTGCAAACTCCGCTTCGGCCGCTTCCAGGTTTTTG
>JAHZEF010000186.1 GCA_019422005.1 Clostridiales bacterium | reverse complement strand
ACCATCGTCAGTATTCTGAGCCTTCTGGCCGCGGTGCTTTCTGTGTGCCTGATTGCGGTGGACGCTTCGTTTGTACCGGATCTGATCCGGGCGGTACGGGATGCGGTCCCGCATCTCACCGGCGACATGGTGCTGACGATCATTCTGACGGTGCTCCTGGCCGTTGCGGCGGTGATTACCAGCGTAACCCACATTTATGCCTCTCTGGCGCTGGGGCATCTGGCCCACAGCCACCGCGTCGGCTGGTCGGTTTTGGCCTACATCGGCATCAACATGCTGTTCTCCGCGCTGGCTGTGTTACTGGGGAATCTGGCGGACCGCATGAACTGGAATTTTGAAATCACTGTGGAAAGCGGCGTGGCCATGACAAATATCATTCTGGCGATCCTTCTGGCTGTGTGTGTTGTACAGATCGTCATCTTCTTTGTCGTCACGGAGCGCATCCTGTCCAAGCGCCTGAATCTGGAATAGTTTGGCGATTCGGGCCCTTGGGCAAACAGAGAAACGGCATGGCCTTTGGCCATGCCGTTCTGCGTGCTGCCGGAGGAATTACAGAATGGCCTCCATTCCGATTTTCAGAGGCTTCAGGCCGCAGGATTCATAGAAACGGACGGCGTCCGGATTGCAGCTCCAGACGTTGAGCGTCACATGATAGCAGCCCTCCTGCCGCGCAAAGCTCCGGACATGTTCATACAGCTGCCGGCCGATCCCGCCGCCGCGCGCCGCTTCATCCACGCACAGGTCGTCCAGATACAGCTCCCGGAGCTCCGTCCGGATATTGTCGTCCCGGTATTGCCGGAGGATGCAGAAGGCGTAGCCCAGCACCCGGCCGTTCCCGGCCGCCACAAAGACCGGACGCGTGTCGTCGCGGATCAGGTCCAGCAGCTGACGGTCTGTATATTTGGCGCCTCCGGCCCTGAAGAGGTCGGGGCGGCCGCGATGGTGAACGAGATTCACCTGCAGCAGAAGACGGTGGAGATCGGCCAGATCCTGTTCTGCCGCTCTTCGGATCTTCATCAGTCAAACCCTCCCTTCCGGCGGCGCCGGCGCCGCCGATACTGTCTGATCCGTATTATAGCAGATTGCCCGGGGCATTTCCAGCAGGATACGCAGCATTTCGCCGGGCGCGGGGCCGGCAGGCGATTGTTTTTTCCGCAGATCTGTGCTACACTGTCCGAAACAGGAAATGGGGGATTCTTCATGACGTTTTGGGAGTATTACCTGCGGTATACCGGAGAAATTCTTGACGGCTCCAGGCCGGGCCCGGAGGGGATTGCGCTGACGGAAACGGAGGAAACGGCGCGGGCGGTGGAACTGTTCCGCCAGATTGAGGCCATGGGGATCCAGACGTTTGTCCGCGCCTGTGCGGATCTGGACGGCGAGGCCATCCCGCAGGAAGTTTATGATGCGTTCCGGCCGGAGGAACTGCAGGAGCTGCTGTCCGCCCTGCCGCGGGAAAACGCGGAGACGGGCCGCAGCGCCTATGAGGTGCTGCTGGACTGCTGCTGTCTGGATGAGCGGCTGGTGGCCTATCTGATTCAGGTGCTCAAGGACGGCGACGAGCTGGGGTTCTTTCGTCTGGCGCAGATTACGGCCCGGACAGAGATCAGGCCCGGCCCGTTTCTGGCGTGGATTGCAACGCTGGAGGAGCGGGCGCCGGAAGAAGAGCGGGCGTGTGCAATCCTGATGGACGCCTGCTTTGACCGGCTGCTGTCTGAAGGGAAAGGGGAGGTGGCGGCGGCGCTTTTGTCCGGCGATCAGCAGACGTTTGAGCTGTTCCGCTGTGAAGCGCCGGAGCTGCGCAGCGTTCCGGCCGCGACCTTTGACTGGTATGCGCGCAATTATCTGGACCGCAGCTATCCGGTCCGTGTGCTGCTGCGCGCCAACGGTGTCGCACTGCCGCGTCCGCACCGGAAGGAAGCGCTGCAGGGCTAGCTGCGCGGCGGCTGCGTCCGCGGATCCGCACGGGGCGCTTCCCGGTTCCGGCCTGTGGAGGGGTGCGCCATATTTTGCGGAAAATTTGTAAAAACCGTGAAAGACAGGGTTGATTTCACGAAATGAATCGTTTATAATACGGTTATTCGTCGGAGGATGGGCGGCCGCAGCCGTCCGGTCAGAGAAGATGCCGGGTGCGCTCGAGAGAATCGGGCGCTCCTTTTTTGTCCAGTATGGAGGTTGCTTATGAATCTTTTGACAGGGTCGATTGGAAAAATTTTTCGTAAGTATATGATTTCCGCCTGCGGCAGCGCGCTGATCGTCAGCATTTACAGCATGGTGGACATCATGTGCGTTGGCCAGTACGAGGGGCCGGGCGGCGCCGCAGCGCTGGCGTGCATCACGCCCATGTGGTCGATTTTTATCAGCATCGGCATGCTGTTCGGCATCGGCGGCGCAGTCCGGATGAGCTTTTGCCGCGGCGAGGGCCGAAAGGATGACGGAGACCGGTATTTTACAGTGTCTCTGATCGTGGGGCTGATTCTTTCGGCGCTGATTACGGCGGGAGCGATCACCTTCCATGAGCCGCTGCTCCGGCTGTTTGGCGCGGACGATTCCCTGATTCAGTGCGCCATGGAGTATTCCAAGTGGATCTTTCCGGTGCTTTCCTGTTTCCTGATGGCGCAGGTCCTGATGGCGTTCATCCGGAACGACGGCGCGCCCATGCTCTGCACGGCGGCGATTCTGACCGGCGGCGTTTTGAACATGGTTCTGGACGTCCTGTTTGTTTTTGGGTTTGACATGGGGGCCGGCGGCGCCGGCCTTGCGACGGCCATTGGCCAGACGGTCGGCATTCTCATCCTTCTGACCTATTTCTTCCGGAAGAAGTGCACGCTGCGGCTGGTGCGGCCCGTCAGATTTCTGCGCACTGCGCTGGAAGCGGTGCAGGCGGGCTTTGCGCCCTTCCTGGTGGATATGTCGTACGGCATTGCCGTAGCCATGTTCAACAATCAGGTCATGCGGTATGGGAGCGCCGTGGAACTGGCGGTTTACGGCGCGGTATCCAGCATCGCCATCATGTTCCAAAGCCTGTTTTACGGTGTGGGGCAGGCGCTGCAGCCCATTGTATCGGTGAATTTCGGCGCCCGGCAGACGGAACGGGTGCGGCAGGTCCTGCGGCTGGCGCTGCGGGCGGCAGCGGTGATGAGCGTCGTGTTTTTTGCGCTGTCGGAACTGCTGCCGGGCCCGTTCCTGCGGCTGTATATGGACGTATCAGACAGCGTCATGGCAGTTGGGCCGGGAATTGTACGCACGTATGCCGTCTCGTTTCTGCTGATGGGCGTCAATGTGGTGGTCAGCTATTATCTGCAGTCGATTCTGCAGAACCGCGCCTCCATGGTGATCTCCATCAGCCGCGGCTTCCTGTTCTGCGCGGTGTTTCTCTATGCGTTGCCCGCGCTGTTCGGGCTGAACGCGATCTGGTGGACGATGCCGCTGACGGAACTGTGCACGTTTTTCCTGGCGATCTGCCTGGTCCGTACAAAACGCGCCGCCTGAGCAGGCCGGCGGCCGGACGACAAAACGGGATGGAGCATTGCGCAATGCTCCATCCCGTTTTTGACAGATCCGGCGTGCGCTTTCTCCCGAGAGGCGGCGCATGCCGGGCCGGATTGCCGGCTCTGCGCCGTTATCCGCGGGGCCGTTCGGTCATGGCGGCGTGCTCGCGCCGGAGCTCCTGATAAAGCTGCACGGAGTTCCAGTTGGCGTTGGTGGGAGTCAGGACGGCTTTCAGCGCCACCGGCGCGACGCCGGCCTTGCGGAACCCCTGAAGGAACGCATGAAGGGCGGGCTCCGGAAAGCCGCAGAGAACCAGCATTTCCTCATCCGCCGGGAAATCAGGCGCCGGCGCGCCGGCAACGGGAAAAAGCCCTGCCAGAGCGCCGATGGGTTCGCCGTATTCGGCGGGCGCCACCGTACGCAGGCGAAGCTTTTGAACCAGGCAGATGGTCTGAATGCGGGCAGCCCGCTCAGGGGACAGATTGTAGCATAATACCAGAGGTACGTTCATCACAACAAAATCCTCCTTTGGACGGTGTGGGGCACTCTGTGCGGGGCGGGGGGTTCCGGACGGCAGAGAAGGCGTCCGGGCAGCGGGCCCGGGAGCTACAGCGGAGTGATATGCCGGGGATGTTTCTCCGGCAGCGGGGAACGGCCGTCTGCAGGCTTGGGCTGGATATCGCCGGCCCTGGTCAGGGACATTTTGGTCAGGGCCGGGCCCACCAGTTCATAGATCAGGACGCCGAACAGGACGATGCTGCGAATGATTTTGCCGGGTTCCCCCAATTCTGCCGCCACGGTAATGGTCATGCCCAGGGCGACGCCGGCCTGGGGAAACAGCGTGATGCCCAGGTATTTTACAATGCTGGGAGCGCAGTGCATGGCCCTGGCGCTGGCGAAGGAGCCGATGTATTTGCCCAGGGAACGGGCCAGGAT
>JAHZEF010000185.1:438-4448 GCA_019422005.1 Clostridiales bacterium | reverse complement strand
CCAATGATATGGTAGACATGCTCTTCACCGGGGAATGCACCGCTCTTGATATCTACCACATACTGCTTGTAAGCATCAATGACGATGGGTGCGATCTCCGCATACTTCTTGATGAACTTGGGCGTAAATGCCTGGAACATGCCGATGGTGTCAGCAAAAATGGTCAACTGACCATCACAGGGTGCGCCGGCGCCAATGGAGTAGACGGGAATCTTCAGCATCTTATGGATCTGAGCCGTCACTTCGGGAGGAACAGCTTCCACCAGCAGGAAATTTGCACCTGCCGCCTCAACTGCCAGTGCATCTTCCAGCACGGCACGGGCGCTCTCTACCGTCCGCCCCTGTGCTTTATGGCCGCCGAGAACACCGGAGGACTGAGGCGTCAAACCGATATGGCCAAAAACCAGAATGCCGCAATCCCGAATGGCACGAATGCGGGACGTTACGGTTTTGCCGCCTTCCAGCTTAATGGCATCCACGCCGCCTTCCTTCAGGAAACGGATGGCATTGCGGGCAGCATCTTCGTCAGAAGCTTGATAGGACCCAAAAGGCATATCACCGACAACAAACGTATTCGGTGCACCGCGGCGAACCGCCTGACAATGGTCGATACACATATCCATGGTGACGGGGATCGTACTGTCGAATCCCTGAACAACCATACCCAGAGAGTCGCCGACCAGAATCATGTCGATGCCGGCAGCTTCTGTAAAGGAAGCAAACGGCGTATCATATGCCGTGATCCACGACACCTTCTCACCATTCTTTTTCATGTTGTAAAGGTCAATGATTGTTTTTTTCTTCATACCTGAACCTCCTCGTTTTATACTACATTATGGTACTATATCTTTTGTTGCGGTACATATTTCAAGAATACAACTTTTTGCAGGATTTTCAAGCGTTTCACGAAAACTTTTTGATTTTCTACGATCTCGTTAAAAACCAGCCTTTTAGTCTGTAGTATCTTAACAAAAAGCCACGTTTTGTACTATATTATAGTACAGTAAATTGTATTGTAATATTTTTATTGACAAATCGTGTTTTTTTCTGTTATACTTTTTGTATCAACCGCAACGTACTAAACAGCAGAATACACACTTTTCGCGGAAGGTGGTTTCAATATGAAAATTGGACTCAACCAAGGCTGTATTGTCCTCAGCTCTGATCTGGAAACCGATCTCCTTTTGGCCGAATCTGCCGGTTTTGACTATCTGGAACTTCGAACCGACCGGATCCGCAGCTATCTGCAGAAGCACACACTGGAAGATTTGCGCACTTTCTTTGATTCTCATCACCTGAAGCCCCATGCCATTGGCGGAACCTATGTCTATCGGGAGTTCCTCTCCTCTATGGACAATCCGGAACAACAGGAGGCCCTGCTGAAGGATATCCGTTTTGCCTTCGAAGCAGGCAGAGCCGTCGGATCCGATTGTATCATTGTCGTGCCGCCCATGAATCCCGAAGTCCAGGGAGAGATTCCCTACGGCTATTCCTTCGATGACACCCTGAACCTCTTCCCACCCATGCTGCAGAAGCTGTCGGATCTGGCAGCGGAATACGGTATGAAGGTCGGAATCGAGTTGGTCGGCTCCGTTCGCTGCTCTGTTCGGACCGTTGCACAGGGTCTGCAGATTCTGCAGGCCACCGGCCGCAGCAACATTGGCCTGACCCTGGATGCATTCAACCTCTACCTGTACGAAAAGAAAAGCGACTTCGATGCCATCGCATCCATACCGGGAGATCAGATCTTTATCGTTCACATCAATGACGCACCGGATGTACCGCCGGAGACCCTGAAGCAGGCGCATCGCACCTACTGCGATGCCGGTGTCATTGATCTGGACAGCTTCCTTCTGAATCTGAAGAAAACCGGTTACGACGGTATGGTCTCCATTGAATTCTTTGAGCAACCCGGCAACACCATTCCCCCAGACCAGGTGGTGGAAGCATGTTACCGCACCACCCGCTCCGCTATGGCACGCAATGGCGTTGTGTGATCCCAAAACACCAGAAAGAGAGATGACTGCCATGAAAATCAGTGCATTCCCCAAGTGCTGGATTGATGAAATCAACACTGGAAAAATGGATCTGTTCGACTGGATCGAGACCTCCACCATGCTGGAGTGTGAAGGACTGGAGTTGCTGCCCTCTTTCCTCCGACACCCGGAGGATCCGGCCTACGTGGCAAGGGTTCGTAAAGCCGTGGAAGACAGGGGCATGGTCATCGCCATGATGTGCTATTCCCCCGATTTCACCGTGCAGGATCCCGATGAGCTGGCACAGCAAATTGAAGGACAGAAGGCCGCAATCCGTCTTTCTGCCGATCTGGGCTGCCGTTTCTGCCGTACCCTCTCCGGCCAGAAACGTCCTGGCCTAGATGCTGATGCCACCATTGATCAGGTGGTGCACAGCATTGAAGCCTGTCTGCCGGAAGCGGAACGCTGCGGCGTTGAGTTGGTCATTGAAAATCACTTCAAGGACGGATACTGGAAATACTCTGAATTTGCACAGAAAATGGATCTATTCCTGCGGATCGTCAACGCCATCGACCCCCCCTGGTTTGGCGTTCAGTACGATCCCTCCAACACATTTGTTGCCGGTGAAGATCCCATTGAACTTCTGGATCTGGTGCTCCCGAGAGTCAAAACCATGCACGCCAGCGACCGCTTCCTGGAAGTAGGCTACGAAATTTCCGATGCCCTCCTGAACATGGAACAGACCGGCTATCCCACAGGCCTGCAGCACGGCGTTACCGGTCAGGGTGTCAATGATTACGAAGCGATTTTCCAGCGTCTGCGCTCCTGCAACTTTGCCGGATGGGTCTCGATTGAAGACGGCATGAATGGCATGGACGAGATGAAAGCCTCTGTTGACTTCCTGAAAAAACTGCGCAGCCGTTACTTCCAATCAGCCGATTGTTAAACCTCCTCCTTTTTGCTGCGTCTCGGGAGACATTCTGCTTCCGGCTAGGAAGTCGCCTCCCGGACGCAAAAAGCACGCATCACGGTTTCCGTGATGCGTGCTTTTCTATTCTTCTCTCGTCTATTTAGCTGATCCGTATCGGATCAGCTGCTGCGCAGCTTCTATACTGTTCTGCAGCCCGCAAGCCGCCAGCGCATGCAGCGCTGCACCGCAGGCCGCCTCCTCTTCCCAGATTGGAACCTCCAGCGCCATGCCAAACCGCTCCTCTGCCAGCTCCCGCAGCAGTGCATTTTTCCGAATCCCGTTGCCGGATCCCACCAATCGGATGGCCTCTGTTCCGGTCATTTCGCACATCTGACGGTACATCCCGTGAAGCTCTTCCAAAATTCCCTGAAGAACTCCCAGGGTCAGGGCGCCAGGGCGGAAATTCCCCGTACTGATTCCCCCCACCATACCCCGCGCATCGGGGTCACTTCTCGTTCCGGCAAAGGTGGTCCGAACCTTCCATGCCGCTTCCATACCGTACTCATACAAAAACTGCCGTGCCTGCTGCTCCATCATACCGTACATGGGTGTCTCCGTCCCAGCGATCTCCCGATAAAAGCGTTCCAGTGTCGCATAGGCGCTGCCACCACAAAGTCCAGAGCCCACCAGAAGCGATGTGCCGCCAACACAGGGCCGCAACTCAATGGAACCGCCGCAGTCATGGTGGCCCGTTGTTCCGACGGATATCTGGCTTCCGGTTCCAATATTCAGCAGTACCGTACTGCACAAATCCCGCACCGAACCGAAGACACTGGCCTGATTATCTCCCAGCGAGACAACTACCGGTGCGCCCTTTCCACAGCCACCTGCCACATAACCCATGACACCGTGTTCCCATGCTACCTCCGGCAGATACGCCGTGTCCACACCGCAGCGCTCCAGCGCCTCCCTGCAGAAGTCCCCCTGCCGCAGATCGAAGCTGCCCCAGCTGGCAGCCATATCCCGAGCAATAATTGGCACCGTTCGGCCGCAGAGCCGCATTCCCAGATAATCACTGATAGTAACCATACCGGCCGCATTCTGCGGGATCCCTCCCTGCTTCT
>JAHZEF010000185.1:0-428 GCA_019422005.1 Clostridiales bacterium | reverse complement strand
TCAGGCCGAACCCTGCCGATGCTTCACCGCCGGTTCGCCGCAGCTGTTCCGCGCAGCTTCCGCCGTTTCCCGGCAAAACGCCTCGGCCATCTCTCCAGGTATAGAGCGGGCTGACCGCCTGCCCTTCTCCATTGACATAGAGCATACCGTGCATCTGCCCGGTCAAGCCGATACAATCCGATGCACCGCACTGCTCCATCAACGCCTCTGCCGCCTGCAGTGCGGCCGTTGTCAACTTGTCCGGATCCTGCAGATGTGCTTCCGGCAGATCGCCGGGCAAGTCCGCTCCGTGAACAACCGTACTTTTCCCAAGCAGTTCGCCGCTCATACCGTCAAGCAGAACAACGCTGACGGTTGTTGTTCCAATATCAATTCCCATGGCTCTGCAAGGTTTCCCTTCGTTCAAGGCGCCATCCGCGTTTCTTTGA
>JAHZEF010000184.1 GCA_019422005.1 Clostridiales bacterium | reverse complement strand
AGGGATAGGTCATGGCTTCCTTCATGCTGTTGCTTGTGCCTTTTCCTACATACAACTTATAAGCCTCTGCATTTGGTAGGATGATCAGACGCTTGTCGTAACTGCTGCGCTTAAAAGCCCCGCCGTCATAATTTTCCAGGTCGGCAGCTTTTACCACGATGGTATGGACATTGTTGGTATAAAAAGCTTCTGAACCAACGGCTGTGACCGTTTCGGGGATTACAATATCAAAGGGGGCGGTAAACGCACTTTTAAAACATTGGTTGCCGATTGTGATTAGACTGTCCGGAAGCTCAAAAGCAGCGGTTGTGTCGCCATCTGCCACGCGGACAAATTCCAACCCGGAACAGCTGTTGAATACAGCGTTATTTAATGTTACCAATGTACTCGGCAGGATGACTCCGGTCAGATTGGAGCAGCCGCTGAAAGCGCTTTTCCCAATTTCGGTGACCGCTGTCTTTGACAAATCCAATACGCCGGACAGGTATGTATTGTCCTTGGCAGCTTGTTCACCAATATTTACAAGGCTGGTTGCCTGTGAAAAATCGAGTGAGACCACATCATAGCGGCCGATATTAGCATTGTTGCTCTTTTTTTCAGAGCGATAAGAATCTTTGAAGCCGTCGTTTGCGATTTTCGTTACGTTGTTGGGGATTGTGATGGAGAAATACATCTTTTCCGCAGTGGGGTTTATCGTTTGAAACCAGCTTTTGAGAATCCCATAGTATGTTCCGCCGGTGATGGCCATACCCTCAACGGGTACCGTCATCGGGTTGTCCGCTGAAGTTCCTGGCTCTGCCGCCGCTGCGGTAACCGGCAGCAGCCCGATTAATAAAACAGTTGCAATGAAAAGCGCTGTGATTCGTTGTCTCATCTGCTTTCCTCCTGTATGCATGGTTTGCGGCGTACCACCCGGTGCCGCTGATGCTTTCAAAATGCGTACTTTTATAAACCTAATTGAACGGTGCCGCACCCCTTTCTGTTTTAGAACGCGTACTTTTGCAAACAGGGGTGAGAGCACGGAAATGTTTAAAAAAAGCTTGAAAATTACAAATAAATCCAATATGATATGAATGTTGGAGAACTGTAAATGCGAGATTTGCAAAAGTACACATTTTCAAATTACTGCATTTGGGGATTGCCTCGCTCCAGCCTGACGGCCTTGGCGTAGAACGTGCCGGCGGGCATATTGCATGCTTTTGCCGCCTGGTTCAGAGTCAGCTGCTTTTGCCGCCATGCCCGATGTATTCCATGAAAATTATCGGGCAGAGGGATTGGCGGCCTGCCGAATTTGACGCCTTTTGCCTTCGCGGCGGCAATCCCTTCTGCCTGACGCTGCCGGATATTCAGCCGTTCGTTCTCGGCGACAAAGGACAGGATCTGCAGCACAATATCGCTCAGGAAAGTGCCCATTAAATCTTTCCCCCGGCGGGTGTCCAGCAGGGGCATGTCCAGTACGGCAATGTCCACGCACTTCTCCCGGGTGAGCATGCGCCACTGCTCCAGGATTTCCTGATAATTACGGCCCAGCCGGTCGATGCTTTTGACATACAGCAGGTCGTCTCGCCGCAGGCGGCGGAGCAGCTTCTGGTATTGCGGCCGCTGGAAGTCTTTCCCGGACTGCTTGTCGGTGAAGATATGCTCCTCCGGAATGGACAGTTCCCGCAGGGATAAAAGCTGCCTGTCGGCGTTTTGATCCCGTGAACTTACTCTGATATAGCCGTAAATGGACAATGTAACCCCTCCGTTTTCAGTTTGCAGGTCGTTTTTCCGCCTATCAGTTTACAACAGCGGGCGTCCGCTGTGCGGCTCCGGATGATTTGCGGCTGGCGGCAGGGCCGGCCGGCCGCTTTTTCAGCCGGAAGCCTTTCCGCTTTTTATGCGCCCGCCTGCATGCAGGCGGGCGCAAACAGGTTTTGCAGAACGGTGGCTTATGCCGGAACCAGTCTGACGTGCGTTCCGCCTGAAACGGCGGCGGTGTACGCAGGCCCATAAAAAAAGCGCCGGAGAATTGCTGCTTTGAGCAATTCTCCGGCGCTTCGCCGTGCAAAATATTTTCTGTATGTCGGCCAGCCGCCGCGGCGTGCCGGTTATGTCCGCTGATCCAGCGGAATATACTCCTGATGCTGGAAGAGCGCCTTGTAGGCGGGACGCATAATGCGGCCTCCGGTGACGACCTCCTCCAGCCGGTGCGCGCACCAGCCGGTGATGCGCGCCATAGCGAACAGCGGCGTAAAGAGCTCCTGGGGAATATTCAGCATGGTATAGACCAGGCCGGAATACATATCCACATTGGCGCACATGATTTTAGCCTTGCCTGTGATCTCGGCAAACAGCGGCGGCGTCAGGCGCTCGATGGTTTCCATCAGTTCCAGCTCCGGAAGGAGGCCGGTCTTTTCCGCCAGGGAGCGGGCATATTTTTTCAGCATGATGGCGCGGGGATCGGACAGGGTGTAAACGGCATGTCCCATTCCGTAGACCAGGCCGGAATGGTCGCCCACCTCCTTCTTCAGAATACGGCGCAGATAATTTGCAACCTCTTCTTCGTCCTTCCAGTCCTTTACGGCGGCCTTGATCTCGCTGAATTGGCGCATCACCTGATTGTTGGCGCCGCCGTGCTTGGGGCCCTTCAGAGAGCCGACCGCCGCAGAGATTGCGGCATATGTGTCGGTGCCGGAAGAGGAGAGCACCCGGCAGGTAAACGTGGAGTTGTTGCCGCCGCCGTGCTCGGCATGGGCGACCAGGCAGAGATCCAGCAGGCGCGCTTCTTCGGGGGTATACTGCTTATCGGGACGAATGGCCCGCAAAAAGTTTTCTGCAATGGACAGGCCCTTGACCGGGCGGTGAAGATAAAGGCTCTTGTCATCAAAATAGTGACGTTTTACGGCAAAGGAATGAGCGATAATAGTAGGGAAGCGGGCAATCAGCTGGAAGCACTGGCGCACAATATTGTCCAGAGCCGTGCTGTCCGGGTTGGGGTCCGAGGAGTACAGGGCCAGAATGGCACGGCCCAGCTGGTTCATAATGTCGCGGGAGGGATGCTTCAGGATCATATCCTCTGTAAAGTTTTCAGGCAGCGCCATGTAATCATAGAGAAAATTTTTAAAGCGTTCCAACTCCGTCTGGTTGGGAAGGCGGCCCAACAAAAGCAGATAGGCAACTTCCTCAAAGCCGAAACGGTTTTCCTTCTGATACCCTTCAATCAGATCGACTACATCATAGCCGCCGTAGGAGAGATGACCTTCCATGGGGACGCGCTCGCCGTCCACAACCGAATATCCAAGCACATTGCCGATTTGGGTGTAACCGATCATAACGCCGGTGCCGTCGGCATTCCGCAGGCCGCGTTTGACGTCGACGTCGTCGCGGGTCATCTTGGATACGGCGGCGGTGGTGTTGCGGTCAATCCCCGTGAAAAGGCTGCGGATGTACTCGTTGTCTCGCTCAGAATATGCAGTGTTAATATCCATAAGATTCATCTCCTTGACCTGTTTGAGGAAATTATATCAGACAATTTTAAGTTCGTCAACTATGTTATTCTGAAATAGTAGACAAAAACGGAACAAAAATTAATAAATTTTATGGATAAATTAAATTGGTGTAAATTAAAAATGAATGAACGCGATTAAAAACTTGCAAAAGAAAGGGAGAACATATGAAGAGATCGATTTTTGCAGGATGCCTTGCAGTGATGCTGATGCTGTCTCTGGCGACGGCGCTGCTGCCGCCGTCGGCCTTTGCGACGCCGCAGATGGGAGGTTCGGAAGAGCCGGCTGGGGCGCCGGAGGAAGGGGGAGACAGGGATCCGCAGGAGGAAGCCGCCGCCGGGACGACTGCGGCTCCGCAGGAGAGCAGGCCTTATGACAGCGTACAGAAGGTGCGGGTGTTGTGCGGAGACACTGTCAGGGAACTGACGCTGGAAGCGTATCTGACCGGCGTGGTGCTGGGGGAGATGCCGGCCTCGTTTGAGTTGGCCGCCCTGGAGGCGCAGGCTGTGGCTGCAAGGACCTTTACCCTGCGGCAGCAGCGGTCACCCAAGCACGACAATGCAGATGTCTGCAGCGACAGCAGCTGCTGCCAGCAGTATACGGAACCGGAGCGGGCCAAGGAAAAACTGGGGGCCCGCTATGCCGAATATACGGCAAAGGTACAGGACGCAGTCAACAGTACAGACGGCCTTGTGATTACCTATGGCGGCGAATTGATCGACGCGGTATACTTTTCCTGCTCAGGGGGGGCGACGGAAGCGGCGGTTGCCGTCTGGGGCGGAGACGTACCGTATCTGCAGTCCGTGGAAAGCCCCGGGGAGGAGGGGAGCAGCCGCTATCAGGAGACCGTCCGAATGGATCCGGAAGAATTCCGGGAGCTGATCCTGCAAAGCGCGCCGCAGGCGGATCTGTCCGGCGAGCCGGCCGGATGGTTTGGAAAGGCGGCCTACTCGGACGGCGGCGGCGTATCCGTGATGGAGATCGGCGGCGTCCCGTTCCGGGGAACGGC